>CAYOHT010000267.1:0-2510 GCA_964403815.1 uncultured Cocleimonas sp. | reverse complement strand
CGCCAGTTGTTCCACCAGTTACACCACCAACAACACCGTTGCCAAATGCAACAGATGATAATGTGACGCTAGAAACTTGTAGCAACACAATAATCAATGTTTTAGAGAATGATGGTCAAGGTTCTGGTAATGCAACAGTTGCGGTTACAAGCGCTCCATCAAATGGAACAGCTGTCGTATTAGCTGACGGTACAATTAAGTACACGCCAAATGATGACTATGTAGGTAGTGATAGTTTCCAGTACACAATTACTGACTCAAATGGTAATACATCAACAGCGACAGTAAATGTAACCGTTACAGGTCAGTGTCAAGGTGGTAATACAGCACCTAACGCAGTTAATGATTCTGAAACGACAGACATGAACGCGCCTGTGACAATAGATGTGACTGGTAATGATAGCGACCCTGAAGGTGACGACTTAACAATCACAAATTTTGATAGTCAAAGCGCTCAAGGTGGTACTGTAACGAAAGTAAATGGTAAGTTAGTTTATACGCCAGCAACTGGGTTTACGGGTACTGACACATTCACTTATACTATCTCTGATGGTAACGGTGGAACAGACACTGCTACAGTAACTGTGACAGTAACAGGACCTTCTAACCAAGCACCTGTTGCAAATAACGATACTGCATCAGCAGGTTGTGACGTGGTTACAATCAGAGTGTTAGGCAATGATACTGATCCTGATGGTGATACGTTAAGTATCCTTAGCCTTGGTGATCCAAGTTTAGGTACTGCGGTTATCAATGGTAATACGGTTGTCTACACGCCAGTTGCATCATGTGGCAATGGTACTGATACCTTTAGCTACACAATCAGTGACGGTAACGGACAAACAGCAACAGCTAATATCACTGTTAATGTAACAGGCGATGGTGGTTGTACCACTGGATGTACTGATGCTGAGCCAGATGATGTTAGTACAACAGCAGGTGAAGCAGTATCTATCCCTGTATTGGCTAATGATTCGGGTTCTGGTTTAAGAATTGAATCAGTAGATCAGCCTGATAACGGAACAGCTATGATTACGGGTAGTACTATTAAGTACACACCTAACGCTGGCTTCACAGGCACCGATAGCTTCTGGTACGGCATTGTTGATGACAAAGGTTACAAGACTAGCGCATTGATTTTGGTATACGTTGAAGAATGTCCAACCTCTTGTGATAAAGATTAATTATTCCAAGAATTAAGACTTATCCAGTCGGTCAAGGATGATCGAGGAAAGCCGCAGTTTATACTGCGGCTTTTTTTTTGCCTGAAAAAAGTTAGTCATATAGTCAAGCATATAATGATCATGTAAAACGGGGGGCGTGAATTATTGAAGCTTACTAAAAGTATGTTGTGTCTTGAGAAACCTGGATACAGTAACGGCAGAAGCAAGGGATAATGTATCTTACAAAGCAAGTTTGTTGAGTGGATCTGAAGCACACCCCCCTAGTTTTACATGATGATTGATGCTCACGTATGCAAATTGCTTGTAGATAATTAAGTGAAGTAATAACAGGGCTTAATAAATACTTCTTTAAAATAAACGGTGTGAAAAAACCGATGAACAGGCTATCTCGTTATGCTTGTCTGATGAGTGGAAATCTTTCTTTGCCCCATAAGTTGCATAATTTCATCACAAATTAGTCACCATGGAAGAGAGAGCTCGAAATGAAAAACAACCAAACAAAGAATTATAAATGGGCATACCTGCCATTTGTATTTAGTTCAGCCGCTATTCTAGCAAGCTCTGCAACAGCAGCGCCAAGTGGTAGCCAGCAATACCAACCTGCTCAACAAGTTAACAGTGTTAACCATGAGTATGTAGGTGGAAGCACTCAAATGGGTGTAAGTGTGACGGACGAAGGAAACGTAGGCTTAGAAGTGAACCATGCTTTCTCTGAAACTCAGAATAGTAGTTCAAGCGTAGGTTTGTGGGCTGACTATGATATAAAAGGTGATGACAAGGGCGTTCAAGGTCGTGGTGTTCAATTGAACCATAATTGGCTTTCTAGTGATAAGTCACACGTTAAAAAGGTTACTGCAGCTTATGACCGTAATGCTGATGGACACGATAAAGCAACACTAGGTTACGGACAAGAAACAGAAGCGATGTTCTGGGAAGGTCACGTAAGCAAAGGCTTATCTGGTAGAAAATCAGTGGGACATAAAATATCTGACAAAGCTTATGACTATGGAGTCGGTGGTAGTGTTGGTACATTCTTAAAAGATTCAAACATGCGTGTTCGTGCGGGTGTTGATCACGAATGGAGTGATGATGTAGGTGTTGGCGAAAAAGATGCTAAAAATACTACGCTATCAGCAGGTATCGAAAAATTCTTTCAAGGCACGCCACATAGTCTAGCTCTTGATGTTGCGGCATCGAAGAAGAGCGGAGGTCTTAATGATAACTCTGATACAGATGTTACGGGAAGACTTGGCTACAAATATGACTTTGGCGGAGCAAGCATTTACCAGCCAGACAGACGTTACAAACGTGTACGTGTAGAAGTTC
>CAYOHT010000266.1:0-2516 GCA_964403815.1 uncultured Cocleimonas sp. | reverse complement strand
CCCCGAAATAAGCTTGTTAAGCGAAATATGATCATGCCCATTACTTTACTTTGTTTGTCATTAAGTGCTTGCGGAGGTGACTCTTCTTCATCGTCAGTGGGGGAGGTCGGGGCGAAAAACAGTAATCCTAGTAATAGTACAAAAACTTTGAATAAACGTGTTACTTTTAACTACCCTCCTGAAGAGTTGTATTCAGTTGGGAAAAGTGATATTCCTCCTAGTCCTAGGTACTTGCAATCGGCAGATGATAGTAGTTACGCAACAAAGATAACTCGTGTGACAGAGAAAGCTGTACATTCTCAATTTGGTGACCACCCATATTCAGTTCAAGGAACTCCTTGGAACTATGATAGTACGATGTACAACCTTGGAAATAGGCTATATGTTTCGTCAACTAATAAAGAAAGTGTTATTACATCTAAAGGAAGTAGGGATGATGCTTGGTATAAATTAGGTGAGCCTGCTGGTGGGGGGGCTTCTCTCTATTGGTCGCATATTGATCCAAATGTTATGTATTCATCTACAGAAGACGGCAGGCTGATTAAAATAACCATGAATGCACAAAGAACAGACGTAACCACGGATACAATATTGGATTTAACTTCAGAAGGCTTCGATACAATGAAGTTTGGCAATAACAAAGGGCAAATATCTAATGATGGAAAGTATGTCGTTATAGTAGGTCGAAAAAATCAAAAGGTCTATGCCATATTGTATAACTTACTTAGCGAGAAAATGGTGTTTAAAAAGCGAGTAAAAGAAGGTGACTGGGCTGATGATCAAAGTGAGTTTGGGAACATTGGGGTTGACCCAACAGGAACTTTTTTAGTCGCTAAAATAAGTGGTAGAATTCATGTTTATGATATTAACCTTAAGCACTTGTATGTAATGCCGGGTTCTAATCCCGAAGGGCCTGATGATTTTATCGGGCATAATAATATGGGGATTGATGTAAATGGTGACCCCGTTCTTGTTGCGATGACGCATCATAAACATACTATTTCAATGTTTAATCTAAAAACGAGAAAGCGTCATGAGCTACTCGATAATAACTATGGGGGAGGGCATATAGCGACGGGTAATTATAGGCGTCCAGGTTGGGCATATATAAGTACTGAGGGTCCTGAGGGTCGGAATGGTGAAAGTAGGGACGCCTTTGCAATTAAGTTAGACCCAGCCGCATCAGTGGCAACGGTACAGTATTTCGCTCATACTCATAATACAAACCCAAATAATGACTATAGATTTCAAACACATATTGGTGTTAACCCTGTAGGTGATGTGGTTCTTTTTCGTTCAAAATGGGGTGGGAGTACTGGGGATACTTATTTAGCTAAGGCTAAATAAGTATCAACTTCTGTTTTGTGTTTGTAATAAGTTGGCATTTTAAGGATAATGAAATGTAGTTTCATTAACTTAAAGGTTACCTAATGTCTATTTCCGTTTTTTGCGTTTTTCTTTCAGCGTGTAATGGGCAGGTCGTTATACCTGAATTAGAAAATAAAACAGAAGTTTCTAATAGCACTTCTAAGACTTCGATAATATCCCTAGATACTTTAAAAGCTTTTCCAACGGCAGAGGGCGCAGGTGCTAGTGCTAGTGGGGGTCGAAATGGTGAAGTTGTTTATGTGACCAATACGAATCAGTTTGGTGCAGGCTCTCTTAAAAGCGCATTATTAGATTATGGAAATAGAAAGCGTACTATCTTATTCGCAGTAGGGGGGCGTTTTGATGTGCCGGATTGGAACTATTCTCGTGATAACGGTAATTTTACCATAGCGGCGCAGACGGCTAATAATTTAGGTGGAGTACACCTAGTTTCCACGGTAGGTAATAATGGCGAGAATGGTAGTTTTTATTTAAAAGACAGCGAAAATATGATTATTCGTTACCTGTCATCAAAAGGTGGCTGGCAAAGTGGAACAACTGTAGGTCAGCGTCGTATTGCATTTGCAACGACAAATTCGACTCGCGTTATTTATGATCATTACTCAAGTGGTTTTAGCTCATATATAGGAAAGCTCGGAGGTTTTCAAAGCACCAGCGACTCAGATAGCAAGCATGGTGATATAACTTTTCAGTATAGTCTAGGCCATGAAGGTGTGACTGGTCAGAATGTAGGGTTTGTTTTAGGGGATTATTGGCGTTTTCTAGGCGGGACAGATAGTGAAAATACAGATTTATGGAATAAAGGCTTCGGTGCGGTTGATTTTCATCATAATGCATTTCTAAATATGACGCACCGTCAAACAGGGAATATTTATGCTGGGGAAACAGGACAGTATCGTAGAGTTTCAAATTATATAAATGGGTTTGGTTATAGGCTAGATTCATTCGTTGGGACATTTAGCGTAGATTATATAAATAATATCTACGAAGAAACAGCGACTCAATCTATTGATTTAGGTTCATTGCATAAACTAGAAATTAGTTATGAAAACAAGCAAGCAGCAGGCGTTGCATCAGCACCAAAAATGCACTTTTCTGGCAATCGAGTTATTAAAACAAATGGTATA
>CAYOHT010000265.1:0-2518 GCA_964403815.1 uncultured Cocleimonas sp. | reverse complement strand
ATCCACCCTACGGTTGGCTGGTTTTTTTAGGCCCAGTCGGGCGGCTTGTTCATGGGTGACGATGAAACCAGAGCCATGGAGCTTTACTCCAGGAGAACTAATATCATGATTGGCGGTTAACGCTTTTGCAGCGGACACATTTGCACCAGCTGTCAAATCCGAATGTAGCTTGCCTTGTTTCCGTCTGAATTCAACGCCACGCCCATCGCCATCACTGGGTGTTTCTGCAATAAGCGTATTAACAGTTCCGGGATGTTCACCCGCTTGCCCAACCGTCATCGCAATCCGTACATCCGCTCCATCTGCCGCATCCACCCAGGGATGATCAGGAATGGCAAAAATTAATGACAGTGGTTTCTTAGCTTCCAGCTGCGCCTGCACCACCCGACGATTAAACGTCTGCCGCAGGCTGTTGGTGGTGATAAATCCAAACCTCTCTGCACTTCCAGCTCGAACTATTTCAGCGGCTTTATGCCACCAGTACATGACAAAGTCGCTGGACTCAGGAATTTCCTTCCACGTTTTCCGTAGTGTTTCGACGTAGCCATCACCGAGTGCGGCGCGCATTGGTGCGGCTCCAATAAACGGCGGATTCCCGACAATAAAGTCTGCATCTGGCCATTCGGCTTTTTTTGGGTTCACAAATTCTAGGTACGGGATTTGCGCGGTTTCATCCGGCACTTGCTTGCCGGTTACGGGATGCGTTTTGGTGGTGATGCCATCCCAGCGGGTGACCGGCTCACCATTCTCATCGGTGACGGTTTTTACGCTGTCATAAGCCAGCACGGCGTCCCGATTTTCAATGTTGTGAAAATCACGCAGTACGGGTTCGGGTGGGTTGACGTTGCCGTGGGTGCGGAAGTGCCATTGCAGGTAGCCGATCCAGAGCACCATTTCGGCGATGGTGGCGGCGCGGGGGTTGAGTTCGATGCCGAGAAATTGATGCGGATCGACGGTGAAGCCGCCGGCTTCCATGCTCATTTGGGTGTTGTCGGGTTCGAGTTCGGCGAGGGTGTTGAGCACTTCGCCTTCGAGCCGTTTCATGTGTTCGAGGGTGACGTAGAGGAAGTTGCCGCTGCCACAGGCGGGGTCGAGTACTTTGATTTGGCAGAGT
The DNA here is from genome assembly GCA_964403815.1 of uncultured Cocleimonas sp. GTDB lineage: Bacteria > Pseudomonadota > Gammaproteobacteria > Thiotrichales > Thiotrichaceae > Cocleimonas. The sequence goes on along the minus strand of CAYOHT010000265.1, from coordinate 1,404 downwards.
TTGTGCAAATAACCGCGCACGGTGTCGATGGCTGGCTGGATTTTTCCCTGGGTTTCTAGCAGCAGAGCAGCGGCTTGGATGGCTTGCCAGTCTTCACGCAGGGGTTCGATGACGGTGGGCATGACGAGCCGTTCGACGTAGGCGCGTGGGGTGTAATGTGCGCCGAGTTTGTGGCGCTCGCGTGGGTCGAGGGCGCGTTCGAGCAGGGTGCCGAAGATGGCGGGTTCGACGTATCGCCAGTCAGCGCGGGCGGCTTGGGTGAGTAGTTCTATTTGATTTTTATTGAGTTCTAGTACGTCGCTGTTGGCGAACAGGCCACCGTTAAAGCGCATGATTTTTGTGCGCAGTACGGGGGAGAAGCCGCCGCTGTTCATGGTTTGCCAGAGGCCTTCGAGCATGGGGGCGAAGTGTTCGGGGGTGTCTTTGAGGCTTTCGAGCAATTCTGTGAATGAGCGTTTTGGCAGTAAGCCGACATCTTCGGCAAACATGGTGAAGAGGCAGCGCATGAGGAAACCGGAGACGAGTTCGGTATCCAAGCCTGCTTCGAGGCTGCGGGCGAGTTTGGCGAGTTGGTCGGCAATCTCGCGGGTGACTTTGGCGCTGCGGCGGGTGGGGTCGAGGCTGAGCGGGTTAAGCCAGACTTGTTTGAGCAGTTTGCGGGTATCGTCGCTGGCGAGGTCTTCGACACGGATGCGGTGATTGCGTGGATCGGGATAGGGCGTGTAGGTTGCGCCGGAGCGGGAAAATTCAGCGTAAAGTTCTATGGAGCGGCCAACGTCGGTGACGATGAGGAACGGCGGTCGGCCTTCATCGCTGGGCAGGGCGCGGGCGTATTGTTCGGCCTGTCCGCGAGCGCGTAGCATGGCTTTGTCCCAGCTGGAACTGGCAAGTACTTTGCCGGATTGTTTGGCTTCGCAGACGAATGCATCGCGGCGGTAGAGGTCGATAAAGCCTTTGCTTTCGCTGCCATCGCCGTGTCTGAAATCGACTCGGCGCTCGAACACGTAGGCGTTATTTTCGGTGCCTTGGGAGGATGGATCAGGTTGCGGGAGTTCCAGCAGGGTGCAGAATTCGGTGAGGAATAACTGGTAGTTGGAACGCTCGCTGCCGGTGGTGTCTTTCCAACGGTCGATGAAGGTTTGTATTTTTGTGTCCATTTTCCCCAAATGCCCTGTTTTTGTTGGTGTCAAAGCTGAGGGACAAGTCTAACAGTCGTGTTATTCAACACCACTGTCTGGGTTCAGTTCAGCTTAATCTTAAAGCCAAAAAGCTTCTATTAATTCACCTTCGCTATCAAGAAGCCACCATTCTATACCCGTGTCGGTTTCTACTCTGGATAGTTGATCCTATTTTTTCATAAGTGGCCGCAAAATTTCCCCATGCTGACGCATCATTGGTTTCATC
>CAYOHT010000264.1:0-2560 GCA_964403815.1 uncultured Cocleimonas sp. | reverse complement strand
AAAATGCCAAAGTTTAGGTCAATGAAGATAGATACCCCAGCCGTAGCAACCCATAAATTAGCTGATCCCGATAGCGTGCTCACACCCGTTGGCGGTTTTTTAAGAAAAACCAGCCTTGATGAGCTCCCTCAATTATGGAGCATTATAAAAGGGGATATGAGCATTGTAGGGCCACGCCCTGCATTATTTAATCAAGATGATCTAATTGCACTACGTACTGAAAAGGGAGTAGATAAATTAATCCCAGGTTTAACAGGTTGGGCACAGATTAATGGCCGAGATGAGTTGCCCATCTCTCAAAAAGTACAATTAGATGTTGAGTACTTACAGAAACAATCTTTCTTTTTTGATTTAAAGATAATCTGGCTAACTTTTTTAAAAGTAATAAAACGAGATGGAATAACGCATTAATTTGTTTTAGGTAAGTAATTATTGAAAATATACTATATTATAAAGTACACCCCCCTATTTTTACATGATCATTTTTTCTAACAAATAAAAAAATCAGATATGTTTCCTAATATAAAAAACCTATTACTAAAAAGACCTCGCTCCCAAAAACGCTTATTGCTCCTTTTGTTAGATGCTCTTCTAATACCTCTAATACTTTGGGTAGGTTTTTCCTTGCATCTTAATGCGCCTTTTATTCCCTATGGTAAAGAGTGGCTGATATTCCCCTTGACTATTCTAGTTTCTGTACCTATTTTTATACGCATGGGCTTGTACCGTGCTGTTTTGAAATATTTTCGCAGCCAGGCCATTGCATCGATAATTGTTGCTACCCTTTTAGCTTCAGGCTTATGGTTGTTGGCTGTTCATCTTCTTGGGTTGGTTAATATCCCAGCTTCCGTTGCCCTTATGGTTTGGTTGGGTACTTTTACACTTATTACTAGCATACGTTTATTAGCTCAGCGTTGGTTGTATAGCGACAATTCAGCGGATAACAATGGGAAAAAGGTTCTAATTTACGGAGCAGGTGCTGCCGGAACTCAACTTGCAATAATTTTAAAAACGGATCCCGCTTATTCCTTAGTGGGTTTTGTTGATGATGAGGCCAGTTTAAAAGGTTGGAATATTAATGGGTTGAATGTTTATTCGCCGTCACAGATTGAGGGTTTTATTGAGAAGAAATCCATAAAAGAAATAATTCTAGCGATGCCTTCTGCAGGTCATAAGAAGAGACAGGATATTCTTAATAGACTTGAATCTTTGGCTGTTAATGTACGCAGTATTCCTGCTTTTGCCGATTTAGCCAGTGGTAAACTAAAAGCTTCAGATATTAAAGATATAGATATTGATGATCTGTTGGGCAGGGATGTTATTGAGCCGGACAGCACATTATTGCCAGCTAATATTCGTGGCAAGGTTGTTATGGTGACGGGTGCGGGTGGCTCTATTGGCTCGGAGCTTTGCAGGCAGATAATTGCGCTTGCGCCAACAAAGCTCATTTTATTAGAACAGAGTGAATTTGCGCTTTACCAAATTGAGCAAGAGCTTGAAGAGTTGATTAGAAAGAATGCTTATTCGGTGCGTTTAAATAAAGTTTTAGGCTCGGTGACGAATCCCGTTTTACTTAAACGACTATTTGAGCATAAAACTGTTCAGACAATTTATCATGCGGCTGCATATAAGCATGTTCCCCTCGTTGAGGAAAATCCTGTTGCAGGCTTAACCAATAATGTTTTTGGCACACAGTTGTTAGCAGAGCATGCGCTTGAAGGTAATGTAGAAACCTTTATTTTAATTTCTACCGATAAAGCCGTGCGCCCAACAAATGTTATGGGTTGTTCCAAACGTGTTGCTGAAATGGTATTACAAGCATTGGCAGAAAACCCTGAGAGCAATACAGTATTTTCGATGGTTCGTTTTGGTAATGTGCTTGGTTCATCGGGTTCTGTTGTGCCAAAATTTAGACAACAAATTCGAGAAGGTGGCCCCATTACGGTTACGCATAAGGAAATCACACGATTTTTCATGTCTATTCCTGAGGCTGTTCAATTAGTCATACAAGCGGGTGCGATGGCAAAAGGTGGTGAGGTCTTTGTTTTAGATATGGGCGACTCTGTAAAGATCACCGACATGGCTCAAAAAATGATTAAGCTTGCTGGTTTAACATTTAAAAATGAAGAAAATCCTGACGGTGATATTGTGATTGAATACTCAGGGCTTCGCCCTGGTGAAAAGCTCTACGAAGAGCTGCTTATTGGGGACAACGTAAGCGGTACTCAACACACGAGAATTATGCAAGCAAATGAAGTGCATATGGAGAACCTTGTATTGCAAAATCATTTAAATACTTTGCAAAAGGCTATGCAAGCAGCCAAAGTTGAAGATATTAAGAAAGAACTTACTAGCATTGTTGATGGGTACACGCCTTGGATTAGCTTTAAGGATGATAAAAAAGAGGAAGATCAACATAAAAAAGTCGTCCCTATACGGAAAACATAGAATCCTTTTCATAAATATATAAAAATATAGCTCAAAGTAGCTCTACTGAACTTGTCGAAGCACACCCCCCCACTTGTATGTTTACCCTCAAGATTAATTGAGAGGATGCTTA
>CAYOHT010000263.1:0-2594 GCA_964403815.1 uncultured Cocleimonas sp. | reverse complement strand
ATTCACCAAATGGTGTCTAATATATTCAGTTGAGGTTAGTGTACCTGCTGCCATACCTATATCTACCTATTATTCCTTATTATTCGCTTCCCAGCCAAGGCATAAAATATGCTAGCTGAGCAACTCCAAACACTATCAACAAGGGCTTTGCATTCAATTTAAGAAGACCTAGCCCAACAGCCAAACCCAACAAAACAAATACATACCGCTGTATAACACCAATATAAAGCAACCCCATTACTTGCGGAGAACCATTTTCTACTGATTTTATTGCACGTGTCGTACGGCGCATTAAGATCAAGGAACTAAAAAGGGCTATTCCTCCGCCATAAGCTGCCGACATGGCATCGAAATTGCTCATAGTGTAGTACGAAAATCCTGTTCCTGCCAAAATCAATAACGTCTGAATCCATAAAAAACTTTGCATGATTTTGACTTGATACCAGCTTCGAACCGAGGCGATACTAACACCACAATTCCATTCACTCAACCAAACAATGTGAATTAGTTTGTGTTTTTTTATTTAAGAATATTAGCCATTATTAATAGACCACCTTGATGCCATCCACAACAAAATTTTCTTTGCTATAAAATACAATAAGATACCAGAAAAATCAGCCAACCAATCCAAAAGAGAGAAAGAACGATCTGGTGAAAAATATTGCATCACCTCTATAATTATTCCATAAGCCAGTAAGGGTAATCCTTTCCACAACCAAAATGGATGACGTGAAGTTGCTAAATCCACCAATAAAGCAAAACCGAAGAATACAACAATGTGTATTACTTTATCATTCAGTTCAATGGTTTCAGGAAGATTTAGTGTCCGTGTAGCAACCCAAGCTCCTGCGATCATTAAAGCGAACACCAGTATTCGGGTCGTTATTTTAAAAGAAGGAACAGCCCTTAACTGGCGCACCAAAGGTATCAATTTATGCATTTCAGATGTGAACTCAATATTTCTAAGAATCAAAGGCGCGAAGTTTAACGACTTTATTCAAAAAATTCTAATACGCAATTACATAAATCAATTACAACCGTTACAATCTCTCCATGGATGTATCTCACATATTAGACGAATTAAACAAACCTCAACGAGAAGCTGTTTCTGCTGGCGCAAACCCTCTACTTATTCTTGCTGGTGCAGGTAGTGGAAAAACCAGAGTATTGGTACACCGCATAGCGTGGCTGATTCAAGTTGAAGAAGTTTCACCCTTTGCTATTCTTGCGGTTACTTTTACCAACAAAGCCGCCGCTGAAATGCGTGGGCGTATTGAAAACTTACTCGGCTCACCCATTGGTGGAATGTGGGTAGGCACCTTCCACGGGCTTTCGCATCGCTTACTGCGCCGTCATTATCAAGAAGCCAAACTACCACAAGGTTTTCAGATTTTAGACTCTGACGACCAACTCCGCATGATCAAACGCATCATGCGCGGCATGGAGCTTGACGAAAAGCTCTGGCCCGCCAAACAATCGCAATATTATATTAACAATCGCAAAGACGAAGGCGTGCGCCCTCAACACATCGAAGCCAAAGGCGACCCAACCACACGCCAGTTGATTGAAGTTTACAGCCAATACGAAGCTGCTTGCCAACGCGCAGGCGTGGTTGATTTTGCCGAGCTACTGTTACGCTCCTTAGAATTACTACGCGATAACGCAGAAATCTTGCTTCACTACCAAAAACGCTTCCGACATATTTTGGTTGACGAGTTTCAAGACACTAATACACTGCAATACAATTGGGTGAAACTCCTAGCGGGCGAGAATATCCCACCGTTTGTAGTGGGTGATGACGATCAATCTATTTACGGCTGGCGTGGCGCGAAGATTGAACACATTCAAAATTTCTCGCGTGATTTTTCTAGCGCAGAAACCATTAAACTTGAACAAAACTACCGCTCTACAGGCAATATTCTGAATGCCGCCAACGCCGTGATTGATAATAATACGGGGCGTTTAGGCAAAAACTTATGGACTGACGACGGCGACGGCGAGCCCATCCATTTATACGCCGCCTACAATGAGCTTGATGAAGCAACCTACGTTATCTCACGCATCCAGCAATGGGTGAGCCACGGCAATTCGCACAAAGACATCGCCATTCTATATCGCTCAAATGCACAATCACGTGTGTTTGAAAGTATGCTCAATGAAAACGCTATCGCCTACCGCGTATACGGCGGACAACGCTTTTTCGAGCGCGCCGAAATCAAAGATGCACTCGCCTACTTGCGCCTTACTTCAAATCGCCACGATGACCCATCATTCGAGCGCGTAGTCAATCAACCCACACGAGGCATCGGCGGAAAAACCATCGATATACTGCGAGAACACGCGCGCAACACCAGTACTTCAATGTGGCAATCTGCACTTACCCTAATTGAAAACAATGTCTTCACGCCTCGCGCAGGCACAGCGATTGCTGGCTTTGTTTCCCTTATCAATACCATGGCAAGTGAGATTGAAGGATTACCTTTGGATGAGCAAGTCGAACACGTTATCGAGCACTCAAAACTTAAAGATCATTACCTCAAAAAAGAAAAAGGCGATGTAGGTCAAGCGCGCATTGAAAACCTCAATGAATTAAT
>CAYOHT010000262.1:0-2600 GCA_964403815.1 uncultured Cocleimonas sp. | reverse complement strand
AAACAAGGCTATTGATTATAAACCACTTACAAACACACTTCCTCGCTACCCTTCATAATTCTATTTACTAACGTTCTTTATTGCTAATATATTCCGTAATTTCTAGTCCAAAACCTGCCAAACCGTGTAACTTCATTGGCGCGCTCATCACGCGCATTTTTGTTACACCAATATCACTCAAAATCTGCGCACCTATACCGAAGGTTCTTAGATTCGTTGGTCCATCACTTTGATCGGGTTGCTGTTCGTGATTTGCATCGAGCTCTTTTAGACGATCCACAACATTGTGTTGCGTATTGCCTCGCAAAATAACAATAACACCAGAACCTTCCTTTTCCATAATACGCATCACACTACGCAAAGGCCAACTACAGCCATCTTCATTTAAGGATAGCGTATCACACAACGAATCTTCAAGGTGCACCCGCACCAGCGGTGTTTTATCAGTACTTAACTCACCTTTAACTAATGCCAAATGTGTATGATTACTGGTGTCATCCTTAAATGCAATCGCATTAAATGCACCAAAATCTGTATTTAAGATCACCTCATGCTCGCGATTGATCGTCTTCTCATTTTGAACACGGTAACGAATCAAATCTTCTATCGTGCCTATTTTTAAATCATGCTGTTGCGCAATTTTAAAAAGATCATCACGGCGCGCCATATTGCCATCTTCTTTCAAAATTTCAACAATCGCCGCAGCTGGCTCAAAGCCTGCTAAACGCGCCAAATCACAACCCGCTTCGGTATGCCCTGCTCTGGTTAGCACGCCACCAGGTTGCGCCATAAGCGGAAATATATGACCTGGTTGCACGATGCTACTTTTATCAGCATCAGGCGCGACTGCCGCGCGAATTGTTAACGAACGATCATAGGCAGAAATACCCGTCGTCACACCTGTTGATGCTTCGATAGAAACCGTAAAGTTAGTTGCTAGCTCTTCTTGGTTATCCTTTTCAGATACCATCAGCGGAAGCGCCAACTGCTTGCACCGCTCTGCCGTAATAGGCATACACACCAAACCACGCCCATGCGTTGCCATAAAGTTAATATCTTCTGGGCGAACTTTTGATGCTGCCATTAAGAAATCACCCTCGTTTTCACGGTCTTCATCATCAACGATGATAACCATTCTCCCTTGAGAAATATCTTCTATAATATCTTCTATCTTATTGAATTTCATTGTGTATACTTTTTAACTATCGCTACTTATGTTTTATAGAAACCATTCTCAGCTAAAAATGACTCTGTAATATTTGTCGAGCTTGCTGCCGCATCGCCTTGTATCAATCGTTCAAGATAACGCGCCACTACATCTACTTCTAAATTGATTTTTGTGCCAGCTTGGTATGAACCAATAATCGTTTCTTGAATCGTGTGCGGCACAATATTGATTTCAAAAACTGCACCATCGACCACGTTTACCGTTAAGCTCACACCATCAATCGTAATCGAACCTTTTGCCGCAATGTACTTGGCTAATTCATCAGGCGCTTTGATTCTAAATCGCTCAGATCGACCATCATTATGGCGTGATTCAACCTCACCAAGCCCATCCACATGACCACTAACCATATGGCCGCCAAGGCGCGTTTGCAAGGTTAAAGCCTTTTCTAAATTAACATCCGATCCCTTTGATAAAACACCCAAAGATGTTAGCGATAATGTCTCGCGCGATACATCTGCCGTAAAGCTACTTTCCGTCATCGCAATCGCCGTTAAACAAACGCCATTTACAGCGATGCTATCGCCTAATGCAACATCGCTCATATCCAACTTACCCGTATTCACGACAAGCGCCATATCACCGCCTTTTGGCTGCAAATCTGCAATAGTTCCGATGGATTGAATTATGCCTGTGAACATAGATTGATTGAGATGCTTAAAGGGGGCTGAACATTATCTACTAGCCAGGCTTAAAGGGGAAGCTCTATGGTTGATTATGGAATAAGAATATTGAAAGCAGTTCTGCTGAGCTTGTCGAAGTACACCCCCCTACTTTTACATTGGTGCTTCATATTGGGTTTCGTGCCTCAACCCAAACTACATGGCTTTTTCCCTGCAATAAGCAAACCCAAAAAGTTACTAATCTTTATTCAAGGTATTTAAGGTAGTAACAACATAGATACAGTTATCTTTTTTTATTTTTGATGTTAAAAAGTCCCCTATACAAACAATATCATTTTTAACTTTCGCTACTTCATCTTTAGATAATTCTTTTTGAATTTCATCAACGGCTATAGCAGATATTAAGTGTTTTTTTATTCTTTTAAGTCTGCTAATACCTTTAACCTTTTCATTACTTAAAGAGCTATTTGCTAGTGCTTTTGATGTTTCTATAAGGGCTTTGGCGGTAGGGTAATATAGTGCACTTGTTCCAAAGTTCTTAAAGGCTGGCCCCCACCTTTTTTGTTTAGACATTTCTAAACCGTCTTGATAGATATCTTCTGCCATCTTTTGGCGTTTGGGGTTAATTCCCCCTTTTAATGCTTTAACTAGCGCATCAGGATTAGATAAATCTTTTTGTGATAACTTTATATCTTCATAGTTACACCCCTGTAAAAAGAATACCAACGAGATTATCAGAAAAAATTTAT
>CAYOHT010000261.1:0-2624 GCA_964403815.1 uncultured Cocleimonas sp. | reverse complement strand
GATAAACATGCTGTAGAAGTGGGGGGGTGTGCTTTATCTAAACTTTAAGATACGTCATACTGGCACATACTGGTATCCAGTTCAAACCAAACACTACGTTTTAAATATGGATTCTGACATCATCAGAATGATGTTTTCCACCTTCCGTGTTTTCCGTGGATTCCGTGGCAAAAAATCTTTTATCCCTTGTCCGAAATTGCTTCTTCTACCGTTTTATCCGTTGCATCTTCTGGCTCCCAGAGTTTTTCTAGCGCGTAGAATTCGCGGGTGCTTGCCAGCATAACGTGGACGATAATATCGTTAAGGTCAACCAGCACCCACTCGGATGAGCCTTTGCCTTCAACGCCGACAATATCCACACCCGCTTCTTTAGCGCTTATCGCAACCACTTCTGCAATGGACTTTACGTGGCGCGTTGAGTTACCTGTTGCGATGTACAGCATATCCGTCATTGATGATTTGCCTTTTACATCAATGTTCACGATGTCTACGGCTTTCATATCTTCTAGGCTGTTTTGGACTAGGTCTTTTAATTCGTTTAATTTCATAGTGTTATTCTTTTAAAGAGAGGTTATTTATAGAGTTTTTCTTGCTTAATATATTCGCTGACTTTAACAGGCGTTGCAAACTGTGAGCTTTTACCTGCAAGTATTTGTTTTCTCAAAAATGTGGCGGATAGATCATATTGGGATACATCTGCAAAATACAATTTACCCGCCGTTGTTTTTTGTAAATCATTTATCGATTCTGTTATGCGCCCTTCCATCCAACCTTCAACTTCAACTTGAGTCGTTCCAGGCCTTGATGATATGACTACATGTGCTAATTTCAATATCCCTTGCCAATCATGCCATTGTGTAAAGTGTTCAAACGCATCCATGCCAATTAGCATACACAAAGATTCTTGTTTACCAACCTCTTCACGAATAGATGCCAAGGTATCAACCGTATACGATGCGCCATCGCGATGATATTCACGATCATCCACGACAAATCCATCAACACCGTTAACTGCACATTTTACCATTTCTAAGCGATGTTCTGCACTTGCTTGTGGTTGCCAACGGTGTGGTGGATTTGCGCTGGGTATAAAGCGTAGCTCATTCAAGCTCAACTGCTCAAAAATTTCTAACGCTGGGCGTAAATGTCCAAAATGAATAGGGTCAAATGTTCCACCTAGTATTCCAATCATTGCTTAGAGCTGATCACGTACGAATGTGACCATCGCCAAACACTACATATTTGAGCGAGGTTAAACCATTCAGCCCTACAGGTCCGCGCGCATGAAGCTTATCGGTACTAACCCCAATCTCTGCGCCTAAGCCATATTCAAAGCCATCAGCAAAGCGTGTTGAGGCATTTACCATCACCGAGGCAGAATCGACCTCTCGCATAAAACGGCGTGTTTTTGTGATATCTTGCGTGATAATGGAATCGGTGTGTTGTGAGCCATAAGTATTGATATGATTGATTGCCGCGTCTATATCAGCCACCACTTTAATCGATAAAATAGGCGCAAGATATTCCGTCACCCAATCTTCTTCGCTTACCGTTACACACTCGATAATCGATTGCGTTTGTGCACAGCCGCGCAGTTCAACCCCTTCTTTATCAAATAGGGTTTTAAGCGCTGGCAAAATTTCATCAGCGCGTGATTCTGCAATCAATAAAGTCTCCAACGTATTACACGTTCCATAGCGTTGGCTTTTAGAATTAAATGTGACTTTTATGGCTTTATCCGTATCGGCATCATCATCTATATACACATGACAAATACCGTCTAAGTGTTTGATTACTGGTATTAATGAATCATTGCTAACACGCTCGATCAAGCCCTTTCCACCGCGTGGGATGATTACATCCACCGAGTCTTTTAAACGTAGCAATTCACCCACTGCATCGCGATCAGTCGTCTCAACGACTTGTACACATTCCGCTGGCAAACCTGCAGTTTTCAAGCCAGCTTGAATACAAGCTGCAACCGCTTTATTTGAATGAATCGCCTCAGAACCGCCACGCAAAATTGTTGCATTGCCCGACTTCAAGCACAGCGCCGCAGCATCCGCCGTCACATTCGGGCGTGATTCGTAAATAATGCCGATCACGCCCAATGGCACGCGCATATTGCCGACTTGAATACCCGATGGCATAAACTTGAGATCATTAATTTCGCCGACAGGATCAGCCAATGCCGCAATCTGGCGCAAGCCTTCTGCCATTTTTGCGATGCCGTCGTCAGTTAACGCTAAGCGATCTAACATCGCAGCTTCTAAGCCTTTCTCTTTGCCTGCTTGTAAATCTTTGGTGTTTTCTGTTTTTAGGATTTCGCTCTGCTCAAGCAAACGATCTGCAATCGCATGGAGTGCATCATTTTTTTGTTTAGATTCAACAGCCGCAAGAATGCTTGAGGCTGCTCTCGCCTTTAGCCCTAGTTCATGCATATATGTTTTTATATCTTGTTCCATAGCTACTTCTTTATTATCTTCATCTGCTTAATTTATAAACATCATGTAAAAAGGGGGGGGTGTGCTTTGTATTAATTTAATACTGGGAACCCTTCGACTCCGCTTAGGGAACCGCTCTCAAACGACTGCACGCTTGCTGAGCGGAGTCGAAGCATAACT
>CAYOHT010000260.1:0-2663 GCA_964403815.1 uncultured Cocleimonas sp. | reverse complement strand
CTCTGTGTCTGTTATTTGTTTATCGATATTTTGTTTAGACCACTTTAATGCTAATAGCATAAACATTCAAAAATCGAAGAGCGGGGATTCTAACAGAATCCCCGCTCTTATCTCAAGACATTTATTACTATTCATCATATACAATATTTCCTAAGGCATAGTTATATACGCCCGCCTGAAAATCAACACTGATGAGATTATCAGAATTTGGACTTATTTCTCCTATGATAAAATGAGCATACTCCTCACCAGAAACGTAGTATGTTGCAGTAAAACCACCATCGTCATCAGTAACACCTGACCACAAAGCGCTAGTACCTTCACTCCCAGGCTCATTTACATATAGAGATGCATTGGCTACTGGAGAACCGCTACTAGAAACAACCCTACCAGAAATAGTTACTCCTCCTGTTATACTGTTGGGGCTTATACAGGCTTGTAGTAGCTCCATTTCACGTTGGTTTTGGATTATTTCACTTTGCAACGACACAACTTCAGGGTCACCCTCCTCTGCTCCATCCCTAAATAATGCCTCTAACTGTAAACCCAAGCCCATATCTCTATCTTGTAAGCTCTCTAACGCCAAATACATATCTTCTTCTGAAGCATAATTTTCACAAACACTAGAGCCGTCAGGTTCAGGCAGAGGAGCTAAATTATGCATATAAATGTAAAGCTCAACCGCATTCGAGTTTCCACCTGCATTTGAAGCATTAAGTTCTAACTTTAAGGTTATTCCCTTGCTGATATCAACACTATCTACTAAATTGATAGGCCATTTGATACTTACTTTTCCATCCGAGTTTATTGAAAAGTCAAAATCAGATGCGGTGAGGTTATCTAAAACTGATTGGTAGGTATACCCCTCTCCACCCTCAGATGCATAAAGGTTTTCATAAGTATAAGCTGCCACAAAACTGGCATTCCAATCAGTTGCCCACCCTCCATTATTTATAACTGATACATCTGTATGAGAATCTTCCACGAATGCAACTGATGAATAAACTGAGGCAGCTTGTTCGTTGGGTTGAAACTCACCATGCAGATAACCTGTCAAAAGATTTGGTGCCGCTACGCCATCAATCACCGTATAAGTGAAAGGGATTGTTGATCCGTTGCCATCAGCATCTACACCTTTAACCGTAAAGTTGAATACTCCAGCAACCGTAGGCACACCCGTAATTGTCGTTGCTGTCAAATTATTACCAACTAACGATACGCCTGCAGGCAAATTCCCTGAATCTAGAGTATAAGTCACCGTAGATTCAGAAGTAGTAGGCTGAATCTTAATTACAGCAGGGGCTACATTAATATACGCTGTTACATTTGCTGATGGATTAGCTGAAAGATTTAAGTCTCCTCCAGATATTTCAAGGCTAATGTTTGCTGTAGTATTTGCGGCAGCAGTAACACAAGATTCTGGCGTGATAGCACTATTGATAGACACAAATGTTATTTCAGCCCAGAAACAAACCTCACTACCACTAGGTATTGGTAATGGCTCTGTCGTACCTCCAACAGCAATAACGGTGTTCACCATATCTGAGCGCCATCCATTAACATTACCTGTGGTACGGATTTTAATTAATGCTGTACCCGCTTCTGGCGCTGTTACCGTAACTATTGCATTTGCAGGGTTCATTACCGCATCGGCATTCCACCAAGTGAAGTGACTGACTGTTGCTTGCAAAGTAAGGCCTGTAGGTGATGCTGTAGATGCTACAACGATACCTGTACCCTCTTGTTGCCAAATACCTGTCCCTTCATCTAACGACCATAATGGAATCGTTTCTCCCTCTGTAATAACAGAACCATCTTGATGAGTTGTTACATATAGAGGAATTTGTATTTCGGCTGTTTGACCGTCTGCAAGATTCAATACTTCGCCATCACTAGCGCGTGTAAATACATATTCCACCGTACCGTAACTGACGATAGGTGATGCTTCACCATCACTATTTTCAGCATAGCCCGAAAAATCACCCGGGAAAGCCGCGACACCCACAGGTGTTGATACATCAACAGGGGTTATCGTTACTTTGATACCATCCGCTATAGTTACTGGGTTGCCTTGCGAGTCAACAAAATCACCCGATGAAATCGTTACTTTCGCACCATTATCACCAGAAGCTTCTCCTGTTGCAGAAATTGTTTGCTTTGTGCCTCTTGGGATAAGAGTAACATCCAGATTAAACACCTCTCCCGAAGCAGGTGTTTTGATAGGAAGAACTTGTGTTGCCAAATCATCACGTGTGAACTTCAAAGTGAAGTTAGTATCGGCAGGGAGAGGTTCTAAGAACATAGTTCCATCAGGAAACATATATGATGGAGGCTCATCAGAATCTACTATTATAAATGGTGCATTTTTAAATTCAGTTACTACTTCACCATTCTCATCAACGACCTGAACTAAAACATCATTCAGTAAATCACCTGAGGTATTTCTAATAGTGCCACCTACATTCGAGGTAACAGCATCGACGTTTGCCTCAATTTCTACCGTATCAGTTGCTGTAGCACTCTCATTATCAGTAACCACTAGCATTAAAGTATGAGTGCCTACTGTAGTTGGCGTGTAATTAAAGGTTGCTGTTGTCGCTAGAACAATCTCACTCCCTTGCTCATACCATTGGTAAGTCACATCTCCTTCAACATCTGACCCA
>CAYOHT010000259.1:0-2674 GCA_964403815.1 uncultured Cocleimonas sp. | reverse complement strand
GCACATGAGGCAAAAGTCAATTTCACGATGGATGATATGGATAGGCTTTCTCGCATCGTGCCAAACTTGAGCAAGGTCGCCCCCGCAACACAACTTTTCCACATGGAAGACGTGCATCGTGCAGGCGGTGTATTCCGCATATTGGGCGAGCTAGAACGCGGCGGCATGATTCACACTGATTGCTTTACTGTGCATGAAAAAACCATGGGCGAGGCGCTAGAAAAATGGGACATCGCAAGAAATCCATCCGAAGCGGTGCAAACATTCTACAAAGCAGCACCTGGCAACGTACCCACACAAACCGCATTCAGCCAAGCAAAACGCTGGGATGAATTGGACTTGGATAAAGTAAACGGTTGTGTGCATGACATCGAAAACGCCTACTCAAAAGATGGCGGGCTAGCGGTACTTTACGGCAATATCGCCGAAGACGGTTGCATCGTAAAAACCGCAGGCGTTGATGAAAACAGCCTCACCTTTACAGGCAGAGCGCGTGTATTCGAATCACAAGACGATGCCGTTACCGCAATCTTGGCCGATGAAATCGTAGCAGATGATGTGGTTGTAATCTTATACGAAGGTCCAAAAGGCGGACCAGGAATGCAAGAAATGCTCTACCCAACCAGCTACCTAAAATCAAAAGGACTAGGCAAAGCCTGTGCGCTAATCACAGACGGACGCTTCTCTGGCGGAACATCAGGCTTGTCGATAGGACATTGCTCGCCAGAATCAGCTGAAGGTGGCGCGATTGCATTAGTTGAAGAAGGCGATACTATTGAGATTGATATTCCTAATCGTACAATCTCACTAAGCATCAGCGATGCTGAAATGGATGAACGCCGTGCGAATATGGATGCGAAAGGTAAAGATGGCTGGAAGGCTGCGCCTCGTCCAAGAAATGTAACCACTGCTTTGAGAGCTTATGCAGCGATGGCGACCTCGGCGGCTAAGGGTGCGGTGAGGGATGTCACGCAGGTTGAGAAGTAGATTCCTATTAAATATGTGTCATATATAAGGTATAAATAAACAGGTAGAGCCAGAGGCTATAAAGTTGGGCTGACGTATAAAGCCCAACAAATACTCCACCATCCATGTTGGGCTGCGTGTCTTAGTCCAACTTACAAAACGTATATACGCAGGGTCTCATGAAGTGAGGCGCAGTGATGGTTGAAATAAGAGATAATATTTTAAAAGCACACCCCCCCACTTTTATATGCTGTAAAAGTGGGGGGGTGTGCTTCGGCTCCGCTTAGAAGAACTACTTTTGAAGAGGCTTCAGAAATTATACAGAGCACTATTTATTGCGTAGTAACAACCACAGTAACGGTATCGCTATAAACACCAGGCTCAATCCAGTTAGCAGGGAATAAGTTCCCCCATACAATTTGGGTCGGGGTGAATTCAATCGTCGTTGGCACAGTATCACAAGGAAGCGATAAAGTTGGATTGGTAGCTAGACCAAATTCTTGAGATTGATAAAGTATTTTATACTTTGTTAGGCTGTTATTACTAAGAGTATGCAATAGATCAAAGTTGTTAAGCGTTGAAAAATTAATATCACAGTTACCGCCTACATTGGTTTCCAATCCAAGCGTTCCAAGGTCTACAACGCTAGGGAAAATCCAATTAGCAATATCATTATTACCATAAAAGCGTGAGCTTCCTGGCGCAGTACCGATAAGCTTCACGTAAGGAACGTGTGTGACGCTTACATTAATTTCAGTAGTTTCTGATGCGGCAAATGCTATAGCACTGGATACACAGAGAATACTAGCACTTACTGCAACTATTAAAGGCTTTATATTTATCATTTTTATTATAGGGTTTGTTTATATTTATTCTCAGTATTATCAACGAAGTTAACTGAATGTTAGCTGAATGTTAGCTGAATGCGAGATGAGCGGTGGATTTTGATACCACCCGACAATCGGTAGGCAGTTTTTATGAGTATTCAGGAAGCGTTCAGCTAAATAAAACTACTATGCGTTCCAAGGTCGACATATAAAAATTATCAAGATCAACCTTTAATAACAAACCCTTTACATAATAGGAAATAAAAAATGAAATTCACTAAACACCTTATCGCATCTGCAGTTCTTTTCGCTACGGCTTCAACTGCAATGGCAGCAACAGATTCAACAACTATCGAAATCAACGTAACTAAAGATGCTTACGTTAACCTTGTAGGCAACCTTTCTGGTAGCGTTGTAACACCACTAACACTAGCTGAAGTTGATAACACAACTACTACACTAGGTACTTTAGGTTTTGAGTCAAACACTACAGGTTCTTGTACGGTTACTTTTGCTTCTGCACAAGGTTACAAGCTAGTTCACGCTACAGATGCTTCTCTTGACTTAGGTGCTTACTCTATCGAATACGCTGGTGTTACAAACTCAGCAGCAGCATCAAATGACTACGTTGCTACAACATGTAACGAAGTTGCTTCAGACATGACAATTACAAATCCTGCACTACCTGCAGTTGTAATTGCTGGTACTTACTCTGATACAATCACAGTAGAAGTTACTACACAGTAATAGTTATTACTTGTAATAAAAAGCCGCTACCTTGGTAGCGGCTTTTTTGTGTCTGCTATTTACAGTAGTTTTTGTATATAAGGGATGCACACCCCCCACTTTTACATCATGTAAAAGTGGGGGGGTGTGCTTTG
>CAYOHT010000258.1:0-2691 GCA_964403815.1 uncultured Cocleimonas sp. | reverse complement strand
AGGGTGACTCAGCGGGAGGCTCTGCCAAACAAGCGCGTAGCCGAGAGTTTCAAGCCATTATGCCGTTGCGTGGTAAAATCCTAAATACATGGGAAGTGGATTCTGGACAGGTTTTAGCCTCCAATGAAATCCACGATATTTCAGTCGCCATTGGCGTTGAGCCAGCCTCAACTAACTTAGATGAGTTACGTTACGGCAAAATCTGCATCCTCGCTGATGCGGACTCAGACGGCGCGCACATCGCCACCCTCATCTGCGCACTATTCGTACAACACTTCCCCACCCTCGTCGCGGCTGGGCATATCTACATCGCCATGCCACCACTGTATCGTATCGACATTGGCAAAAAAGTTGAATATGCATTAGATGAAGTTGAGCGCGATGCGATTCTTGATCGTATCGGAGCAGAAAAACTCAAAGGTAAAATTGCCGTCACCCGTTTCAAAGGCTTGGGCGAAATGAATCCGCTACAACTGCGTGAAACCAGTATGGACCCTGATACTCGCCGCCTTGTTCAACTCACTATGGATGAGCCAGAAGAAACCAAAGCGGCAATGGATTTACTCTTAGCAAAAAAACGTGCGCCTGATAGAAAAGCTTGGCTGGAAGAGAAAGGTGATTTAGCAGTGATTTAGCTTTGTTAAGAAAAGACATCATGTAAAAGTGGGGGGGTGTGCATGCACACCCCCCCACTTTTACATGATAGCGCGTTAGTTTTTAATGACTGCTAGAATTTAAGCAAAGCTACATATGTTTTGCAATTCTCTGCTACGTCTAAAACTTATAACCAACTTCAAAAGCCACCAAGCCATTGGTAATATCACCAATCTTTGGCAATGGAATAATATTAGTAAACAAGCCTTTCTCACGCCCTATTCTTAATTTAAATAATGGGTAACATTGAAGTTTTCTACCTTTTTTGGTGTAACTATGACCTTTGTAGGCGCAGTGCGCATTTAGCATTGGGGTTAATAATCCGTATTTGTATTTGTCGTGTGAGATATTACTGAATACCACGTAGGCTCTTTCATAATAAGTATCAACGAACGTTCCCGCGCCATTCTCAAATGTCCATGCGTTCTTTTTAAAGGATTTTGATGCGGCAAAGAAACTTAAGTTTCCATCGTGCGTTTCTGGCTGGACTTTGAAATGACTGACATAACCAAGCGGATAAAGACTAACATCATCTAATAAGTCTGCTGAAGTGTTAGCTGTGGTCAACAGCATTAGTGTAGATAGAGTAAAAAGCGATAAAACCTTCATAGATATACCTATTGTTGTATGAGCTTTAATAAAGAACAAATATTATAGTATAAAGTGTGCTTTCTAATATATTATTACCTAGTTCAGACTATTTCGTATTAAATATTAATATTTTCAATCCCTTACCTTCCGCATCGATATAAACTTCTGGGGGTTTAATATCCATTGTAAAACGATATTTCGGTGCATGTTCTGCCATATTATCAATCAAAAAGTCACGTCCCAACTCGGGCGCATTTAAGCATAAAACTAATGTCGAACTGGGTGTCATAAATTCGCTTAGCCTGCGCATTATTTTGGGATAATCACGTGCTATATCGACACTGCCTTTTTGTAATGTAGGCGGATCACAAATTAATAAATCAAATGGTCCACGTTTTT
The DNA here is from genome assembly GCA_964403815.1 of uncultured Cocleimonas sp. Classification (GTDB taxonomy): domain Bacteria; phylum Pseudomonadota; class Gammaproteobacteria; order Thiotrichales; family Thiotrichaceae; genus Cocleimonas. The sequence continues at coordinate 1,047 of CAYOHT010000258.1, read as the reverse complement.
TCAAGCGTCCAAAAGATTTGAATATATTAAGCTTTTCAAATTTCACGCCATCTAATGAATGTTGATTTAAACGGTGATTCTCTCGCCCTACATTCAGTGCCGCGCTACTCATATCAACATTCAAAACAGACTTAGCCTCCCCTGCAATGGCAGCTACTGAAAAGCCGCAGGTATATGCAAACAGATTTAACACCCGCTTGCCTTGGACATGCTGTTGCACCCATTTTCGCCCATTGCTCATATCCAAAAATAGACCTGTGTTTCGAGATTTCCCCAGTTGTAGTTGATATTTTAATCCATTTTCTTCAACCACTAATTGATCAATAGATTCTTTATCAAGAGCTTCGCCGTAAATAACATCAATCGGTCCATGTAACTCGTAACGATGCTGGAGTTGTATACTTTTACAATCAGGAATGATTTGTAAAAGCTGATTAGCTAATGCTTCAATACTCTTGTGTGATTCAGGCGCAAATAAAGTAATTAAAGCAACAGGAGGAAGCCAGTCAACCGTGACATGATGCAAACCATTAAAAGCATGACCACGCCCATGAAAGAGCCGCTGTGCTTGTTTTACGTTAGTAATGGGTGTATTTATATGCCGTATGATATTGTCTAAAGTGGGCATATTAGTGTGCTTTAATCTCAGCTTTTTGTTTACTTTCGTTCACTTTCTTTTTTATCAACTCATTATCATAGAACTTGCCGTAATAATGCGTCCCACCAAAAATCGCGGCGATTAGAATCATAAAAGCGATCTTTTTAAGCTTGCGTCTAAACTGACGTTTAAAATTATAACGCCGTTTTCTTTTTAGATTGGGGAGTGCCATACGCCATAGTCTCATGGATATTTGAGACTTTAATTATACGTTTATATTGTTTTTTGGCTAATTGTGTTTTGCTACACGATGAAAAAACTGTTCTAGGTTGATAGATTTACACGCATTGAGAAGAGATAAATTAAACGATAGGCTCAGAAAAGCCCTTTGTGCTAAAGCCTAATGAGGTATTCTATTTTGGAAATCAAATTGCACTTGGTAGTTGAAT
>CAYOHT010000257.1:0-2703 GCA_964403815.1 uncultured Cocleimonas sp. | reverse complement strand
GCTTCAAAAAAGCCAACACCACCATGTACAAGATTTCTGAGCAAATACAGTTCTTCTCCTGTTTCTTTCAAACTATCGGCTTTACGTTCTAACCATTTCTTTAAATCTTGCACAAATTGAAATTCTGATTCAATAAGTCCAACAGGTTGAATGCTGATACGGTCTGATTTTGCACACAATAAGGGATTATAAAGATGGATATTGAGATTCGTGCCGACAATGCTTTCATGCCCATTATCAAACTCTTCTTCATTATTTTCTTCAAAGGCTGTCTTTAGCTCTCGAATATCATCCACCAAAGATGACACACTGGCATCGGTAATGATTTGATAGGTATCGTCCGTAGGTAAATTATCATTCGCTTTATCCAATGTAACCAGCTCAAGACGCGGCTCAAGGAAAGAACGACGGTGATAGTTATAAACCTTGTCACTTAATAAACAGAGTAGTTCCAAAGCAATTTCTTGCCAAAGCCTGATATTTTTAGCATTCATAGCCCACTGGTTATGCGGAATCAAAATGTCATACCAAGTATCCGCTGCCAATAAGGTTTTTAAGCGTGTTTTTTCTATCAATAAATTGGCATAACCTCTGCTTTGCGTATAACGAACTAGCCCCAAGTACAATAAATCTTCCCGAACTAAAGCCAAGTGCAAAGCGTCGAATCGACGAGAATAAGCAGGTGAAGCTGTCTCTGCAATACCTTGCTGATCTTCAATTTCATCAGCCAACATCGTCGCCATTTTAGGCATGTGATCAGCAACAACTCTACGGTTATGTTTTGTTATATCGGGGGTTAATCCAAACTTCTTATCACTGCCACCAAAGCCAAACAAAACCAGTGGACCATTTTTAGGAAAAGAATACTGTTCATTGGTATCTTTACGCACTTTAGGGCGCAAAATCTTTAAGCGTTTACCCATATCATGCGTGGTATTAAGCTTAATTTCAGCGATAAAAGGATTCTCATTCCCTGGCAAACCTTCATCTGCCAGAAAATCACGAAACTGGGCGATAAACTCAGCACCCACACCAAAGACATTCAATGTTTCCAACAAGTAGATATTTTTGGGAGCCATGCCCGTTTGATAGCGACTGCTACGCATCAAGCTCATATCCCTACCTTTTAGGCGTACACCACGACCAAACAACTGCACAATTTGCGAGCCTTCTTTTTTACCTGTATTCATCAAGCCCATACTAGAAACACGCCAGCAGTTCCAACCCTCAATAAACTTTTTAGAACCCAGTAAAATATTAATCGGCGAATCCTCATTCACCACATTGGCAAATAACGGACTGGCAAATTCAGACTTTTTAACATCGATATAATCAATATTCTCTCTAGCAACCATCACATCCAAATGATCAGCCAGCCCTTTGGCATCACCCACATTAATCAAGCCAAACGGTGTATCGTTATCACCCACTTTAAGCAATAACTCACCCGAATCTCCCGTGATACGCTCTACCACTAAAGCACCGCCACCATCTGCCTGAAAAACCAATCGACAAATATCACGATAAATCAAATTGGCAGCTTTACCTCGCTCTTTAATATAGGGAAAACTAGAGCCAAAAATATCTCTGCCATCAGCATCAAGCAAACCTGATTTTTTAGCATTGCCTGATAAGATAGTTTCAATTATTTCAACGGCATTTGTTGTATTCCCTAAAAACCAGCCCATAAATTTTAGGATTTCAGCAACATCAGAGGCTCGTTCATCGTAGTTCTTTTTCGCCTCTTTCTTACCATCGTCTTTAATAACGCTTGCACCCACAAAAACCCATAAAGGTGTAGCTAAATTATAAACATGAAAGTCTTGTTTCTTCTCAGAATACAACAGGCATTGCTGATAAAAAGACAGCAAGGCAGCCGTTAAATAATAGTGTTGATGGCTTTTATTTTTGGCATCATTCGGCAGGTTAAAAATTCGATAATCCTTGCCATAACCATCTTCATAAAAATAGCGGTAGCCATAATCAAACAGAATCGACTTGGCATAGGTTTCTTCAACCTCTCTGTCTTTTGATGCAACCACCGCCTCTTTAAAGGTGGCTGAATACTCAAAAGTAAAACCACTGCCCGACATTTTATTGCGGTACTTTAACCAGCTTCCAGACTGCGCATTGCCCAAGCCTCTATGCCCTTCATCCACCAGCAATAGGTTCGCATCACCGAAGCTATCCACTGCCATCTGCTTTTTACCCTGCACATCTGCCAGTTTGGTTATTTCAGTGAGTGAGATAATATCGAGGGCTTTTCGACCTGCTGCGATTAAATCACCGCCTTGTACCAATCGTTCACTGTGCTTAAAGCCGCTCTCATTAAGCTCTTGCATGTGTTGCTGAGTTAAACGCTCATTTGGGCTGATAACAATAATCTGCCCATATTGCTCTGTTTTGCCAAAACGTTTTGCATAGTGTTTAAACTGCAAAATATTAACGTGCATCAACAGCGTTTTACCGCTACCAGTGGCATTTTGCAGACAGATTTTATTCAGATCACTTTCAAGGTAAAGATCAAAGCCTGTTAAAAAGCCCTGCTCATTAAAGTGTTGATTAAAGCGTTGCAACTGATCATTTAGCCCAGATAATAATCCCTTTTTGTCTTTAAAAAACTCATACAGATAAATTTCAATAAACAACAGGCTTAACCACTGAAAGTATTTCCAGTCTATCTCTCGTGTACGGTCTTTATTA
>CAYOHT010000256.1:0-2722 GCA_964403815.1 uncultured Cocleimonas sp. | reverse complement strand
AAGAGCATTTTGATGATGAATATGTCAAATTATCTCAAAAAGAGGGTTATCGTTCGCGCGCCATTTACAAGCTCAAAGAAATTCAGCAAAAAGATAAGCTAATCCGCCCAAATATGCAGGTGGTCGATTTGGGTGCGGCTCCCGGTGGTTGGAGCCAGTATGCTACAGAACTCGTCGGGGATAATGGACGAGTAGTGGCGAGTGATATTCTATCGATTGACCCTTTGCCGTTTGTTGAATTTATTCAAGGGGATTTTACCGAAGAAAGCGTCTTAAATGAGATTTTAGACGTATTAAATAAAGACGAAAAAAAGTACAAAGCAGATGTTGTAATTTCAGATATGGCGCCCAATATAACTGGTGTAGAGGCGATAGATCAGCCTAAATCAATTTATCTTTGTGAACTTTCATTGGATATGGCACGTCAGATACTTAAACCTGACGGCTCTTTTGTGGTGAAAGTGTTTCAAGGAGACGGTTCTGATGCCTTTTTAAAAGATGTCAGAAGTAGTTTTAAGCAGGTGCAAATACGCAAACCTGCGGCATCACGACCACGTAGCCGCGAAGTTTATATGGTTGGGCTAGGTTTTCAGCCGTAAATGAACAGATAAAAGCGCCATAATTTGTGTAGAATGGCAGATCAATAAATAGTTAATGAAGCGCTACGAATTTGTAGTTTGCAGTAGAGGAATTTTTCTTGAACGATTTAAATAAAAACATTGTAATGTGGGTAGTGATCGCTTTAGTGTTGGTCGCTGTCTTTAGTAAGTTTAACGTGCCAGTAGAACAGTCTACGGGCTTGTCTTATTCTGAATTTGTAAAAGATGTTCAAAATAAAAGCGTACAACAAGTTGAGATTAGCGGTCAAGTTATCACTGGTACAGGTTCTAAGGGAAAGTTCCAAACTTTCGCACCTTACAACGACCCAGAAATGATCAATGACTTACTAAAAAATGACGTGAAAATCGAAGTTACTGAGCCAAAAGGTCGTTCAGTTCTTGTCGATATTTTAGTTAATACTATTCCATTCTTATTAATCATCGGTTTATGGATTTACATCATGCGCCAAATGCAAGGCGGCGGTGGCAAAGGCGGCCCAATGTCTTTCGGTAAATCAAAAGCACGCATGATGACCGAAGATCAAGTTAAAGTAACATTTAATGACGTTGCAGGCTGTGAAGAGGCCAAAGAAGAAGTTTTTGAGGTTGTTGAATTCTTACGCGACCCAAGCAAATTCCAAAAGCTAGGCGGTAAAATTCCACGCGGTGTTTTGCTTACGGGTTCTCCGGGCACTGGTAAAACCTTATTAGCAAAAGCGATTGCGGGCGAAGCTAAAGTACCTTTCTTTAGTATTTCAGGTTCTGACTTTGTTGAAATGTTTGTCGGTGTTGGTGCATCTCGTGTGCGCGACATGTTCGAACAAGCTAAAAAGCACGCACCTTGTATTATCTTTATCGATGAGATCGATGCGGTAGGTCGCCAGCGTGGTGCAGGTATGGGTGGCGGTAATGATGAGCGTGAGCAAACCCTAAATCAGTTACTGGTTGAAATGGATGGTTTTGAAGGTTCAGAAGGCGTTATTGTTGTTGCGGCAACTAACCGTCCTGATGTACTTGATTCTGCTTTATTACGCCCCGGTCGTTTTGATCGTCAAGTGGTTGTGCCATTACCAGATGTTCGTGGTCGTGAGCAAATCTTAAAAGTACATATGCGTAAAGTACCATTAGGTGACGACGTGAAAGCAAGAATTCTTGCACGCGGAACACCAGGATTTTCAGGTGCTGATTTAGCAAATCTTGTAAACGAAGCGGCATTGTTTGCGGCAAGAGCAGATAAGCGCACCGTCAATATGGAAGAGTTTGAAAAAGCCAAAGATAAAATAATGATGGGCGCTGAGCGCAAGTCTATGGTGATGAACGAGAAAGAAAAAGAAAACACGGCATACCACGAAGCAGGTCATGCGATTGTTGGCTTGACGGTTCCTGATCATGACCCTGTTTACAAAGTGACTATTATTCCACGCGGTCGCGCTTTAGGCGTAACCATGTTCTTGCCAGAAGAAGACAAGTACAGCGCGAGTAAGCAAAATCTAGAAAGCCAAATTGCAACATTATTTGGTGGTCGTATCGCCGAAGAAATGATCTTAGGCAAAGACGGCGTAACCACAGGCGCATCAAACGATATTGAACGTGCAACCAGCATTGCACGCAATATGGTGACAAAATGGGGCTTATCAGAAAAGCTAGGTCCATTGTCATACAGCGAAGACGAAGGCGAAGTTTTCTTGGGTCGCTCAGTAACACAAACAAAAAATGTATCGGATGATACCGCGCATGAAATTGATGATGAGGTTCGTCAAATTATTGATGTGAACTATGATCGTGCAGAAAAGATACTTAAAGAAAAAGTATCAATCCTTCATGCGATGACAGCGGCATTAATGAAGTATGAAACAATTGATCAAGTACAGATTGAGGCGCTTATGAAAGGCGAAGTGCCACCACCACCTGAAGATTGGGAAGATGATGATTCATCATCGTCTAGTGCAGATGGTGATGATAGTGGTTCTGCGGTTGTTGCTGATGTATCAGGTGACGGCTCTGATAGCTCTGACAACAAAGGCGATGATGCTGTTGCTGATCCAGCTAGCTAGCTTCTAACTAAAGCATCATGTAAAACTAGGGGGGGTGCTTTGAGCATACTCCCTTTTTTATTGTTTTTT
>CAYOHT010000255.1:0-2729 GCA_964403815.1 uncultured Cocleimonas sp. | reverse complement strand
TTAGAATGTGGTGTACCCAACCCCTAAGGTGCTAAAAAACACTTGGGAAATAATATGCTGCTAATTTTGGAAAAAAATTAGCCAGCGTGTGTAATAAAATCACTAACAGCAAACTGCCTGACTTCTGGTATACGAATCCAAATATCAATGAAGGAACAAACACTAATCCTGCCAGCCACCACGATGTTGCCAATCCATGTGTGATAGAAAAAACCAATGAAACAGCGATGATTGCGGCTAAATGGTTTCCCAGTTTACGTTGTAAATACGCCCTAAAAAACCACTCTTCTGGCCATGCAACCAGCAACAATGTCGATATCCCATAAAGCCATAAATCTGGATGAATAAGCAAAATAGCAATAATAAGCGCTATACAAATAAGGATCAGTTTAAGCGTAGAGATACCGAATAGCTTTCCGGTAAAACTACTCGAAAATGTATTTCTAACTAAATAAGGGGAGAAAAACGGAATGAAAAGTAAATATAAAACGAGCAAGTATTGATACGGGGTATTTGCTGTAAACGCTGCCATTAGCAGCAGCCCCAGCACGACAATAATTTCTTTCGTTTTAAATTCAATAGGCACAGCAATCACGCGTTCGTTTCAAACATAAAAAAGGGCGCAATCAATGCGCCCTTTTTTTCTTGATAATGAGTTAAGTGTTTCTGCGAATTCTCAGCATCACACCCAACCAAAGCATTAAACCAAAAACCAAGAACCAATCAGCACGTTCATAAAGATGTACTGGATCACCTGAAACACTACAACCACTGCTGGAACCTTTAGGTCGGTTAGCTTCACCAGCAAAGGCAACACCACCAAAGCTTCTGACTTCACCATTTTCCAAACCGTCAGCATCGTTAGCGCCACCGTCTTTAATGCTTAGGAATATACATTTATTTCCTGGCTGCAATCCAATATCAAAGTTTCCACTAGCATCGGTACATAATCCATTCTCTCCGGCAGTCGCTGATCCGAGCTGATCACCGGTCGCAGCATCAAAGCTTGACCATTTATCATCCAGAAATTGTCGATAGATCGCACCTTCGGGAATCTCATCTTCGTCAAGAAGAAAAACGATTTGTGCTTGTTCACCTGCCCCAAGACCGCTAACCACAACGTCACTACAACCACCAATACATTGTGCTCCAGAGTCTGGATTTACTACTGGGTCAACCAGACCAAGTGCCGTTGCATCAATGCCTATACCGGTTTCACTGCCCAAAGATTGAGCGGTATTCCCTGGCACAAGCTCCAGCGCAACACGTTCTTCTCCTGCTTCGAGTACTGCTGTGTTAGAGACAACGATGGTCTCAACAATCGAAGGCGCATCGAGATCACCACCACCAAGACTCGGTACATCCAGAGACACTTTGCCTTCCAGATGCAGCTCATAAGAGACGTTACCAAAACCGGAGGGGTCACCATCGGGCACGGTGGCTGTATAGAAGATGTTGTAAGTATCACCATCGCTACAATCGCCTTCACAAGTCATGATCGCCACGCTTTCTGCGTTGCGCGTAGCACCGGCATCAACACCACCATGAGGGCGTTTAACCAATGGTATCACCGGTATTGAATTCCAACTGACACCCCAGCCTGAGAAATCTAGCAACACATTACCCGCGCCATCATCAGAGATAATCGTTATATCAGCGGTGCTCAAGGAAACACCGGTATTGCCAAAAAACGTCCAGGGATTATCAATACCAGGAACAATCGGTGCGGAGCTCGCCGATTGTGTGGTGTTAAGCGCTAATCCTTGATTACCGGCAAGACCAACATAAATCCAACCACCAGGGCCGGCGGCTTCCATCGCAAACCATGAACCCGCACCTGCCGCTGGTTTTGCTGTTGTGCTTGCGCCTGGGTTAATTGATAGGATTGAGGCTGGATCCAGAATCGCAGCTGACGCATCTGCAACGGTGACATTAATCGTGCCTTCGTTAGAAGTGCCGCCGTCATTGTCGTTAACAGTGAATGTGAAGCTGTCGGCACCGAGAAAACCCGCATTCGGTGTATAGGTAATCGAACCGGTTGCAGCATCTACGGTTGCTGTTCCATTTTCAGGCTGAGTGACAATTGCCACTGAGGTCGCATCAAGCTCCCCATCCGCATCAGTCACACCTGCCAGAGGATCAATCACTGTGCTCGAACTGGTCGCAGAATTCAGGGTTGCTGAGACGTCAGCGGCTTCTGGTGTTGCATTGACTACATCGACTGTGACCGTCGCTGAATTTGATGTTGAGCCATCAATATCATTGACGGTGTATTCAAAGCTGTCACTACCAGAAAATCCTGTTTCCGGTGAATAGGTGACAGCACCAGTTTCTGTATCCACCACTGTGGTGCCATGAGCGCCATCAGTCGCTGAAACACTGGCCGAATCCAGACCACCATCGTCCGTATCATTGTCCAGAACGGTTACGCTGCCGGAGGTGTTTCTACCAACGGTCAATGTATCCGCTACCGCGACCGGCGCTTCATTGATACGCACTGTCACAGTAGCGACATTGGAAATTTCACTTTTCGGATCAGTATAGGTGTAGGTAAAACTATCGGAGCCAGTAGCACCGGCTACAGGCGTATAAGTGACAACGCCCGTTGAATTGACCGAAACATCGCCGCTTCCACCCTCTGTTGCTACGGTAGATCCATCAATCGCATCATCGCCATCAACATCATTACCTAGAATATCAATCTCAATGGTTTGACCGGCTGATGCGAC
>CAYOHT010000254.1:0-2734 GCA_964403815.1 uncultured Cocleimonas sp. | reverse complement strand
ACTGAAATCTACTTCACCGTCTGCATCGCCTTTTCCTGTTCCCCAGCCAGTGCCGTTTCCTTGAGTGTTACCTGCTGCGTTTCCAGTGCCTTGACCATTGCCTGTTGCGTTACCAGTTCCAGATCCGTTTCCGTTGTTCCATCCGTCCCACCAGTTAGCTGATGCCGTTCCAGAAAGAGCGATTAATGCGGTAAATGCTGCTACTTGTAATTTCATGTTAAATCTCTAACGATTTATTTCGGGGTTAAATTTCATCAAACATGCGTCTAATTAAGCATGTACTAATATACTTATTTACGGAATGCAAACAAAACACATATTTAAACAGGCTAATATCCCATTAGAGAGGGGTGATCTATATAGTATAGGATAGCTTTTGTCACCGGAATGCTTATTAATTGCACAACCTTCTTTATAACTTATATGATAAATATAAATTTATAGTTTATTTGAATAAACTCTTAATAGTACCTCTACTTATTTAGAGTTTTGTTATACTTCATTGCTTGATTAAAAACGAAAATAAGAGACATAGTAATGCACATAGCGCCTTTAATGCTCGATCTAGATGGCATCGAATTATCCGAAGAAGAACAAGAATTATTACAACACCCGTTAACTGGTGGTGTGATTTTATTCTCACGCAATTATGAGTCGATTGAACAGCTAGATCAGCTTGTTAAAAATATTCGCGCATCAACTAAGAATGATATTTTGATATCGGTTGATCATGAAGGTGGACGGGTTCAACGCTTTCGTACCGAATTCACAGAGTTACCTGCTATCGCTAAACTCAGTGAGAATGATCATTCAGAACAAAAGTCTTATCAACACGGCTGGTTAATGGCGGCAGAAGTTCGTGCGATGGGCATTGATTTTAGTTTTGCACCTGTTTTGGATATTAACTACGGCGTGAGTGAAGTGATTGGTGATCGTGCGTTTAACCAAGACCCTCACGTTATATCGCATCTAGCCACAGAATATATAAAAGGTATGCGCGATGCTGGCATGGCTTCAACAGGAAAACACTTTCCTGGGCATGGTGCAGTGACAGAAGACTCGCATCATGAGATTCCTCGGGATTCACGTTCACGCGAGGAAATTTGGCAAGCAGACATTATCCCTTTTGCTGAACTTATAAAATCAGGGCTAGATGCCGTGATGCCTGCGCATGTAATTTATACCGAAATTGATGATAAGCCTGCAGGTTTTTCGCCGTACTGGCTGCAACAAATATTGCGTAAAGAGCTTAGCTTCGATGGCGTGATTTTCAGCGATGATTTAACCATGGAGGGTGCATCAGTCATGGGCGGTTACACCGAAAGAGCAGAAGCGGCAATGCAAGCGGGCTGTGATATGGTATTGGTTTGTAATAATCGAGCAGGCGCGATTGAGGTGATTGATAACGCCAAGCTTGAGCAAACGGATGTTTCATCAAAACGATTAACAAGAATGATCGGGCAAAGCTTTATGAATCGTTCTGCATTATTGGATACGAAACAATGGGCGGAAGCGGTGGATGAGATGACAGCGTTGGCTTAGTCATTAAGAAAAAGCTAATCAATATTAGATTTTAATACTCGATGTTTTAAAAATTGCTACTTATCGATTAATAATTATAAAAACGAGTTTAATTGTTTACTATTATCCGTATGCACACCCCCCCACTTTTATAGGATGTTTTAAAATAAGTTAAAACATCCTATAAAAGTGGGGGGGTGTGCTAACAAATGTATTGAAGAATACTTATTGTAGGTTGGTTCTGAGTTTATGAAGCCCAATAAACGTGTCATGTTGGGCTTCGTTTCTCAGCGACAAGCTACATTTTTTTTATCTTTAAAGGTGCCTATAAAGGTTTCAAACTATGATCAAAACAAATATAAAATTAAATCTAGAATTCAAGCGGCAACTATTGTTAATCAGTATCGCGCTCTCATTATTTGTAGCATTATTTTTTATGGCGCCTATCGCGCAAGATCAGGCATATCATCAGTTCTCTGATATTAATACGCTATTGTCCATTCCTAATTTTTGGAATGTGATTTCAAATTTTCCTTTTATCTTTGTAGGGCTCGTGGGTTTAAACTTGTTGTCTAAAGGTACACCCAGAGGAAGCCTTGCAGAGTTACGCATGGCGTACATCACCTTTTTTATAGGGCTGATTATCACAGGTTTTGGCTCATCGTATTATCATTGGAATCCAAACAACGCCTCATTAGTGTGGGACCGACTCCCCATGACCATCTCGTTCATGGCATTTTTCACCGTGGTATTGGGTGAGAATATTTCAATCACTTTAGCCAAACGCCTGTTTTATCCGCTATTAGCCATCGGAATATTCACTGTTATTTATTGGATAATGACCGAATCAAATGGAGCAGGGGACTTGCGCCCTTATGTACTTGTGCAGTTTCTACCTGTGATTATGATTCCGTTAATACTCTGGCTCTACCCATCACCTTTTGGTGGTCAGCGTTATATCGTAATGGTATTAGCGGCGTATGTTGTGGCAAAACTGATGGAGCATTTTGATCATGAAATACATGGCTTGCTTGGAGGCATCATGAGCGGACATCCGATTAAACATGTTGTGGCGGCGGTTGGGACTTATTTCTTCTATATGGCGCTTAAAAACAGGAGCCTGAAAAAGAGCCCTTTACGTTCTTGATGATATGGTTGAAGCACACCCCCCTAGTTTTACATCATGTAAAACTAGGGGGGTGTGCTTGCGCCT
>CAYOHT010000253.1:0-2752 GCA_964403815.1 uncultured Cocleimonas sp. | reverse complement strand
TCTTTTTTATCTTTAAATCCGCGTGTGATGAGGTTCTCTTTTTCGCCTTCCGTCAGGTAATGATCGCGCGCCAAGTTATCCAGTATGGGGTTATCACCTTTTTTACTTTGCCACCATTCTTCAAAGAGCTGATGTTCTTTATTAACCACACTTTTATCTTTGTTTACATCTGCCATCATGCCATCAATACAACTGGCAAATGCTTCACTATGGGCAACTTCGCATATGTCATTTTTATTGTCATAGTTTAAAAAGGCACTGCCAAAGTCGGTTGGCTTGCTTGTGTTTTTGTATGATTTTAGTAGGGCGTAACGGTCGTTCTTAGTTTCTATTACTCGCTTTGTTAATCTTGTAATCTCTTTATCATAATCACTAATAAACTTTAAACGCTCTGCTTCATCAATATGCCTTGTTTTTAATTTAGTATCGTAGGTTATTACGTCAGATTCATAGTGTTTGTCTGATGATCTTTTTAGTCTTTTATATTGTCCGCTATTGTAATCGTATGTGTGACCACTGGTTATCCCTTGTGCCTCCAAGTTATCAACAATTGTTTTTACTCTATTTACTTCCCCTTTCCTTTTATCAATGCCTTCTCGTATTGCTTGTGTGAGTTTTTTGGGGTCAGTAATATCTTTTTCTTTAGCAAAGTCTTGTTTGTACAGGTCTTCGATTAGCCCTGCTACTAGCTTTTTTCGTCCTTGTTGTTGCGCGTAAATACCTACTTTTTTTCTACGCTTGTGTATCAACATGCCTTGGTCTTCTACCAAGCCAATGTTGTCATAAAGTGCGACAACGATTTGTCCGCGTGATGCGATACCAGACATGACGCCTTTTAGGGCATCGGGTTCTTTGAAACCTAGCTGTGTGTCTCGTCCGCTCCACGCTAAGTTTGATTTAAAGTTTTTATATTCTTCTAGGTTTTCTTTTATTTTATCGACTGGGAATGTATTTTTTCCTTTGTGAGTACCGTCTAATGTGCGTGTACCAGCCCATTCTTTAACATTGACTTTACTCATCAAGCTATCACGGATGTTTCTTTTATTGGCGACTATTTCGCCATATTTTTTTTGTGTCCATAATGTATCGGTGAAGCCTATATAAACTTCTGTTGATTCTGCACAGGCGGATATAAAAGGGAGTTTACTGCCTGTTTTGTATTGTTTTTTCTTTCCGTCGGGAATGGTGGTTAATGAGGTTAGTTCTGTAAAATCTCCTTCTGGATTAACTTTCCACAGTTGTAATCCTTTGCTGCTACCTTTATTGGCATCGTAAAGATAAACAAAGCCTTCGCGTAATAATCGCATGGTGTAGGTAGAGTGTTTTAGCTCAGGGTAGCCTGTTTCTAGGTCTGCATGATTATAACTGTAAGCATCTAGCCCGCCCTTTTCGACCACGGTATAACGAACAGGATATAGGGGGATTCTTTCTTCACACATTGCCATTTTATTTTTCTCCCAATGTTTGTTCTAAAAATACTTTTATTTTTGTTAAGCGACCACCTGACTGGTACTCGGTATTATTAAGGTGCTCTTGAACCGTTTGGTTATTTCTAAAATCACCGTATTGCATGCGTAGCCTTACGTAGCTTTCCATATCATTATATTCCATAAAGCCCATTGTTCGGGCTTCTCGTGTGAGTGTTTCTGATTGTTTTTGTGCATCGTCTATGTCTAACTCAAAATCTTTGCTGAGCTGCCATGCGAGGCTTCTAAAAAAGTAACGCACTTCATTTTGTGCGATGATGTCATTTTGTGGCTTGCTAAAGGCAAACCAATGCTCGTCTTTTAGGGTATGTGTTGCTGGCTGTGGCTTTGGGTTTTTGCTTGTTAGCCATGTGCTTTCTTCGCCGCAGTTTTCTTGCCAGATGAATGTTTCTATTGGTCCCATTAAGCTTTCTAAATCTTTATCTTCTTGCATGGCATCTACTGTGCCACGTAGTTTGCGTGGCTCGTATAAACGTAGTCTCGTTAAGGTGTTATCGGGTTCTGCTGTAAACGTTAGACTTTGTAGATGATTGAATACGTCTTCTACTTTGTAGCTTGATTGTATGATGATGCCTCGGTTTTCTGTTGCCCAATTATCGACAAAGTGGGCTATGTGTTTTGAGCCTTCATTGAGTTGTACCAGTATTGGACCATCGTATTTGTGCTCATCCCAAAGGGGGTTATTATCCCAAAGTAGCTCGATATTTACGTAAGGCTCTACGGCTTTTACTTCCGCGATGCTGTCTTCAAAGTAGTCTGAATCTAAAAACAAAAAGAGTTGATCGGTATTTTTAGCGAGCTTTTCTACTGCTTCATCACTATAAACTTCTGTTCTTTCTTTCATTAGTTTTTCCCACAAGGGCAATCAGACAGTGGGCAGGTATTATCATCTTTTAAGCCACAAAACTTATCCTTAGGCAGGGCATCATTTGCGCCACCTGAGGGTACAGTTAAGCTGGTGCTTCCACCGACAATACTCAAATTACCTTTAATATTCACCACACCTTTAAGCGTGATACCTCCGCCATCTATTATAATCTCTCCACCTGCTGAGCGAATGATTAGCTTTTCTCCCGCTAGCGTTTCGTGGATTTCAGTTAGGTGCATTATTTTTTGACCTGCTTTGAGTTCAAGCTTGCCACCCACATCATGATTATTATGCCCGCCTGTGGTGATCATTTGATCAGCAAATACATCTAAGGTACGGTTATTATCAATCTTGATGATTTCATCTTTGCCAACGTGGCTGATTCGGTTTCTTATGA
>CAYOHT010000252.1:0-2755 GCA_964403815.1 uncultured Cocleimonas sp. | reverse complement strand
TGTAATTTACTCACTAAACCTCGAATAGCACTAACGTCTTTAGATTGTTCCGCCAGTGTGCTTTCCATTCGGGTGAGTTTTAGCCATTGTCGATCTACTTGATTCATGGATAAAAGCAGTAAGACGACAAGAAGAATAATCAGGCCGAATAGGAAGTAGTCTTTGGTGGTAAATGTCTTTTTCATTTTTAATTATCTAATGGTTAGTTTGACTAAGAAAGGTTTTATAAAGCACACCCCCCCACTTTTTAGTGAGCTTACTGTTTTGTTTTTTAAAACAGATAACTCAATTATTTGACCTGTTTTTTAGGTCATACATCATGTTTGTTATTCTAAAAAATTATTCTCGAGAAGCTTCTTCTTGCTCCTTTACAGCTTCTACAATCTCTGTAGCATCTGCATCCTCTTCAACTTCACTTTCTTCCATCTTCAAATCAAGCTCAGGATACAGTTTTTCAATATCTTGAATTTCGCTTAAAGAGGGCATTTCGTCCAGCGACTTTAGGTTAAAGTAGTCTAAAAACTGACGAGTTGTACCCAACAGCGCTGGACGACCCGGGACTTCTTTATGCCCGACAATACGAATCCAATCGCGCTCTTGCAAGGTTTTTATAATATGCGAGCTTACCGCAACGCCGCGTACATCTTCAATTTCTGCTCGTGTGATGGGTTGACGGTAGATAATCAGCGCCAAGGTTTCTAATAATGCGCGTGAGTATTTTGCGGGTTTTTCATCCCAATGTTGCGTGACCCATTGCTTGTAGTCTTCTTTGGTTTGAAAGCGAAAGCCGCTGGCGGTTTCTACCAATTCAAAACCGTGTGATTCATAAGTGGCTTGAAGGTCTTTTAGCGCTTCTTTAACATCGTTGCGATTGACTAAATCTTCTGTCTCAAAAAAACCTAAAAGTTTTTCTACCGACAGTGGTTTGTCGCCACTGATGAGAATGGCTTCAAGTATTTTTTTTAGTTTATCTGTTTGCATTTAGTGCTTCCATTAACTAAATAGGAAGCACACCCCCCCACTTTTACATGATGTTTGCTACATATCTAAAACATCATGTAAAAGTGGGGGGGTGTGCTTTACATTATTATTTACTCTCAATCATTCTACTCTTCCGCGCTTGATACAGGCTTTAAATAGATCGGTGCAAACGCTTCCGATTGCACCATGTCAATCACTTTTAGTTTAAGCAGTTCCAGCACCGCCATCAGCGTAACTACCACGCCCAAGCGCCCTTCTGATAACGTAAACAAAGCTTGAAACTCTACAAAGTTATCACCATCAAGCCGTGATAATACACGCGTCATACGCTCACGTATTGAGATTTCTTCACGTTCAATTTCGTGATGCTTTTGCATATCGACGCGCTTGAGTATATCTTGAAATGCTAACAGCAGTTCTTTCATATCTACTTCGGGTTCTGGCTTTTCTTTATCCGCACGAATTACCGTGACATCCACATCGAAATTCTCACGCCCTCTTCGTGGTAGTTCATCCACGTCTGTCGCCGCTTGTTTAAAGCGTTCGTACTCTTGCAAGCGCCTAACCAACTCAGCACGCGGATCAGCTTCCTCTTCAATATCTTCGTGGCGCGGCAATAACATACGCGATTTAATTTCCGCCAGCATTGCCGCCATCACTAAATATTCAGCCGCAAGATCAAGATTGACGGTGCGCATAAGCTCGACGTATTCCATATACTGCTGCGTGATTTCGGCAATGGGAATATCCAAAATATCAAGATTTTGACGACGAATCAAGTAGAGCAATAAATCCAGCGGCCCTTCAAAGGTTTCGAGAAAAACTTCTAAGGCATCGGGTGGAATATAAAGATCTTCAGGCGGTGCGGATATTTCCTCGCCTTGCACAATGGCAAACGGAAGTTCGCCTTGGCGAGGCATATCTTTAGCATCGATATCCATAGAATCTGACGTCATCTACAAATACCTATTTTATAACCGTGGAAGCACACCCCCCCACTTTTACATGATGTTTTATTCCAACGGTAATTTGGATAACTACACAAAGCGCATCGCCTCAACAACGTCATCTAAAGTTTCTCTAGCAACCTCTCTCGCCGCTTCGCTACCTTCATCAATAATCGCTCTTACTGCTGAACGATCATTTTCAAAATCTTTAGCGCGCTCACGAATGGGATCCATTTCTGCTTGAACCGCATCAATCAATGGCTTTTTACAGTCAAGACAACCAAACGATGCTGCACGACAACCTTCATTTACCCACGTTAAGGTCTTGTCATCTGAGTACACTTTGTGTAGCTCAAATACAGGGCATTCTTCTGGGTCGCCCGCATCGGTTAAACGCTGGCGCGCAGGGTCGGTTGGCATTTTGCGAATCTTTGTATCCAATATATCAGGGTCTTCACGCAAGGCGATGGTGTTCCCGTAGGATTTCGACATTTTTTGTCCGTCTAAACCTGGCATTTTTGAAGCTTTGGTTAGCTTTGCTTCTGGCTCAGGCAGGATAATTTTGCCCATGCCTTCAAGAAAGCCAAACAAACGCTCACGATCACCCACTGAAATATTTTGTTGAGATTCTAACAGTGCTTGTCCAACTTCTAATGCTTCATCATCCCCTGCTTCTTGATAGCGCTTTCTTAAATCCCGATACAGCTTGGAATCTTTTCTGCTCATTTTTTTAACAGCGGCTTCGGCGCGTTCTTCAAAGTCTGGCTCGCGCCCATAAATATGATTAAAACGGCGCGCTACCTCACGGGTTAGCTCAATATGTGCAA
>CAYOHT010000251.1:2563-2763 GCA_964403815.1 uncultured Cocleimonas sp. | reverse complement strand
TAGCATTAAGTTCTTCTTTAATAGCCAATTTATTCCCAGCAGATAGTTTTATATCGCCATTGGTTGTTGTGCTGAGTTTATCGTTAGCAGTAATATTAGAGCTATTAATATTTATACCAATAACTGTTGTAATGCTTTTATCTATCGTTACATCTTTTGCGCTAACTATTTTAAGATTATTAAGAGCAGTGAAACTACCT
>CAYOHT010000251.1:458-2463 GCA_964403815.1 uncultured Cocleimonas sp. | reverse complement strand
CCGACTTAACAAAATCTATATTTCCTGTTCCTGCACTTAGAGTAAGGTCTTGTGTTCCATCTACCGTCTCGTTGAAAGCAATATCTCCAGCACCCACACCTGTATCAATAGCAATAGCAACCGTATCAGTTAGGGTTGTGCCACTATGAATCGTGATTGCATCATTCGATGTTTTGATGTCACCACCTGTGTTTAATACGCCTACTGTGTCTTTATTGCCTATAGTGACGGCGCCATCGGCTGTAATATCAGCATCTGATGCCAACGTTATTGTGGTTGCATCTAAGCTTACTGTACCACCTGCTGTGGTCTCGACGGCCTTCTCTAGATTAATCTCTTGTGTTGTTAGGTCTAGCGCTCCTGCTGTATCTACCGTTCCTTTAAAATTCGTTAAACCTGTTCCTGCAAGTTGAGTCAGACTACTAGCCTTAATGCTTTGAACTGCCGTTACATCTTTTGCGCTAACTATTTTAAGATTATTAAGAGCAGTGAAACTACCTACCGACTTAACAAAATCTATATTTCCTGTTCCTGCACTTAGAGTAAGGTCTTGTGTCCCATCTACAGTTTCAGAAAATTTTATATTTCCACTAGAACTTATCAGAGTTGTATCTTTTGTTAATACAACAACGCTATTGTAGGTTTGATTAGCAACAGTATTAACACTACCACTGTTAAGCTTTAATACTTTGTTTGCAACAAGGTTATTAGTTGTGAAGCTACCTAGTAAATTAACTCCCCCTATAATACCCTCTATTGTCGTATTACCTTCCGCTTTTATTGAGATATCTTGAGCTTTATCCGTTCTTAAATTATCTGTTTCATTATTTTTTACTGCTAGTTTAAAATCATCTTCTGTTTTAAAGTCAGACAAAACACTACTTTTCACAGCATTATCTATAGCTGCTCCAACAGTTGAATCCGTACTACCAAAACCTAAATGTACATCTCCATCAGACATAAAATCAACGCCATCAAAGGCTAAAATCTTATCTGCAGTTATTATAATATCGTTAGTATTTCCATCTTCTGAGGTACTCACAGTTTTTAAAGTAATATTATTTGTATTCGTAGTTCCAAGTGTTCCACATACTGCACCACACTCATTTTTATTATCGCCTAGCACTAGGGTCTCAGTATCAAACTTTATTGACCCACCATTACTAGTAATATCGACATCATCAGCGATAGTGATAGAGTTCATAATATTATAAATGATATCACCATCAACCACCCTATCATCACCAATAAATAAGTCTGGCGCGGTAATAATTGAGCTTAATTTTACAGTATCAGCATCCACATCATCTGTTAAACCATTTTGAAAGTCTTTTCCAGATGATAATTCTAGCTTTCGTCTATTGGGAACATTAGATGGAGTACCATTTTTTGTAGGGTCATCAATAACAACTTGATCAGCACCTGTGAGAATACCCTTCACTACACCAAACGTCATTGTCCCTTGATCTGTTGAAAATTTTGTATCTACACTCAAGGTAGCATCATCATTAATTGTCAAATTACCAGCATCTGTAGATATTATTCCTCCATTGAGACTGATTCCAGAGCTACCACTTAAATCGATATTACCTACCCCTCCTACTGACAGCTCTTGATTAACTACAAGCTCTCCAGTACCAGCATCTAAGGATAGATTTTTATCACCACTATTAATATTTTTTGTAACAGTATTTCCTGTTGCACTACTAACCGTAATCGTACCATTGTCAGTTTTAACATCCTCAAGCGTCAGACCATTCGTTTCTGTGATTTTAAGGTCGCCTGTGTCAGTAACATCTGCTACTAACGTGTTGATGGTCGTTGTTAAATCTATTCCGCTTTTAGCTGTCGCTGTTAATTTATTGGCTATAACACTATCACCGGTGATCTCTCCCGTTGTTGCTGTTAGCGTTGTATCTTTTGTTTTACTGTCTACAGATGTAGCTACGATATTTCCTGTTGCACTACTAACCGTAATCGTACCATTGTCAGTTTTAACATCCTC
>CAYOHT010000251.1:0-358 GCA_964403815.1 uncultured Cocleimonas sp. | reverse complement strand
GTTGTTAAATCTATTCCGCTTTTAGCTGTCGCTGTTAATTTATTGGCTATAACACCTCCCAAACCTGTAATTATTCCATTACTAGCTGTTAAGGTTGTATTCTTAGCCCCACTATCAACTTCATTATTAACCTCTATATCATCACCCACTAAGGAAGACGTAACTAAAATATCTCCATTCGTTGTTTTTAGAGCTTTTGAATCACCATTTAAATCCGATAAGGTGATTTTTCCAGCGCTATTAACTTCTAGGTCGCCAGCTGTTGTCGTTGCATCAATGGTACTGCCTGCTAAGAGTGTAATAGTTTCTGCTTGACCAGACCTCAAAAGTATTTGTTTTGAATTTAGAGCTAGATCAG
>CAYOHT010000250.1:0-2770 GCA_964403815.1 uncultured Cocleimonas sp. | reverse complement strand
TCTGCAGCTTTAATCACGGACTGTAAATTAGAATAGGTTTTTCGATTTTCTGCCATGCAGTCACACCACCTTTCGCTGGTATTGCACTGCATAAAGGCATCAAGTGCTTCTTGATATAGGAGATTGTTTAAAGCACACCCCCCCACTTTTACATGATTGTCTATATTCTCTGCGTTCACGATGCCAGTGCCTTTGTTGCTTTTGTATGTTCAGCCATAAGTTCGTTCAAATCAATATCTACTGCCTCACCATCTTTAACTTTCCACTCGCCCGCCACCATTACGCGGTCTGCCGTGTGAGCGCCACAAAGTAACAACGCCGCCAATGGATCGCCCGCGCCAGAAAAGCGAATTTCATCTAGCTTAAACAGTGCAAGATCGGCTTGTTTTCCGACAGTAATCTCACCAATATCATCACGCCCAAGGCAACGCGCGGAACCTTTTGTTACCCAACGAAACGCATCAAAATGCGTAACCCCAGACGAGCCATAATGCAAGCGTTGCAAGAGCATCGCTTGGCGAACTTCTTGAATAAGATTAGAGCAATCACTCGACGCTGATCCATCGACACCCAAACCGACAGGACTGCCTGCTTTTTCTAAATCCAGCGTTTTACATTGCCCTGAACCTAGCACCATATTTGAACTTGGGCAGTGGGTTATACCAACGCCTGCTTTGCCAAGACGAGCAATTTCTTCATCGTTAAAATGGATGCCGTGCGCCAACCAAACATCATCTGCCATCCAGCCGACACGCTCTAAATAATCAACTGGGCGAACGCCAAACACTTTTAAGCAGAAGTCATTTTCATCAAACGTTTCTGCCAGATGCGTATGCAATCGCACGTTCTTTTCTCGTGCCAGCACCGCGCTTTCTTTCATTAAATCTTCCGTTACGCTAAACGGTGAGCACGGCGCAAGTGCCACCTGCATCATCGAGCCTTCGCTGTCATCATGGTATTCATTAATCACGCGATCACAATCGCTAAGAATTGCATTTTCAGTTTGGATGGTATTACGCGGGGGCAAGCCACCCTCATCTTCACCCAAGCTCATTGAGCCTCGCGTAAGTGTTGCGCGAATACCGACAGACTGAATCGCATCGACTTGAATATCCAACGCTTCACGCGCCGCTTCGGGGAAAATATAATGATGATCTGCCGCAGTAGTACAGCCAGACAACAATAATTCAACGGAGGCAAGGCGAGTTGAAACATGGATCATCTCTTCGGTTAAGCCCGCCCAAACAGGGTAAAGGCTTTTAAGCCATGGGAATAATTCTTTGTTTAAAGCATCAGGAAAGGCGCGTGTGAGCGTTTGATAAAAATGGTGATGAGTATTGATTAAACCTGGTAACACGACGTGTTCTGAAGCATCAAAAACTTGATCAATTTTCTCAGAAGGCTCTTCGCTTAATGCGAGGATTTCTGTGATCTTATTATCAGTAATAACAATGCCACCACGAGCGTCTGTCCCGTCATCTATTAATATTGAGAGTGGGCTTTTTATCCAGATTTTCATTTGTTATCACAGCTCATTATGAACGACACGAGAACTGTGCCGTTCAATTAATGATAAACTATTTTTAGTTTAGTGTCGGCGTATTGTTTGAGGCAAGATAAGGTTCAAAATAATTGCCGCCATATTATTCTCCTTTTAAAATATGTATCTTATAAACAGTTCATAACATTAGGGAAAGCAAGAAACGAGACCACAAAAAAGCGCCCATAGTGAACGCTTTAAGTTTGAACGTGTTACCCTATTTCTCAATGCATATTCATCATTTTATGCTTTTTACCATGAGAACCCTTAGGTGCTTGTCTCAGGGTTTTAAGCTTTACGCGTTGCTCAGCGGTTAAAACCGAGTTTAGCTTTATTCGCATTTCGCCTTTTTCTATCACCATACGATGAACAAGGCTTGCTTCCTTTTCCATGTTTGCCTACACCGTGCATTTTCTCCATGCATTTGTGCTTGCCCATACCCTGCTTTCCATACTGTGCTTCAGCATATTCTTTAACATTTTTTTTACCTTCTTCTTGCTTATCATTCGCAAAAGAAGCATGTGATAGCAAAATAGTAGAGGCTATTAATAGCATTTTTAATGTTTTCATGATTATTATTCCTATTGTTTAGTTAGTTATTTCTTTTGGGATTATTCTCATACTTCTAATAAGTCAACTAAGCTAAATTTTGTTAGGATGAAAACCATGAATCATTTATTAAAGCTCACATCGCTTAAAAATCACTATTTTGCATTACGCCACGGCGAAAGCATGGCAAATGTCGAAGGCTTAATTGTTAGCACGCCTGAAAATGGTGTGCCTAAATACGGCTTAAGCGATGAAGGTCGTGCTCAAGTTAAACGAAGCGTTACGCAAGCCAAAACAAACAATGAGATTGATGAAAATACGCGCATTGTCAGCTCAGACTTTAAACGTGCACATGAATCTGCAAAGATTGCTAAAAAATTATTAGCAAGCGCTCACCTTATCAAGTTAGATGCCAAACTACGCGAGCGTGACTTTGGCGACTTTGAATTAATGGACAACACTCACTACCAGACCGTTTGGGATAATGATGCGATTGACTCATCCCACACCATTGATAATGCTGAAAGCGCCGATGCCGTTATGCAGCGCGCAACAGCCGTAGTTTTGTCACTTGAAGAACAATACAGCGGCGAAACATTTTTGCTGGTTGCGCATGGTGATACTTTACAAATTCTACAAGCCGCATTTAAAAAACACCCCGCAAGCAAACAACGCGAAATG
>CAYOHT010000249.1:0-2783 GCA_964403815.1 uncultured Cocleimonas sp. | reverse complement strand
TGGATCAGAGAAATTCATTTTATTTACCTGTTAAAGAGGTAAGTAAAACATCATGTAAAAGTGGGGGGGGGTGTGCTTTACGATCATAAATATCTTATAGACTATTTACACCAATGTTGTGCTTCTTAAATGCCGTCCAACCGCAATCCAAGCACCAATAATTCCCAGTAAGCTACTTGCTAGTAAAATATACAATGTCATTTTAAAACCTAAACCGCCAATTTGAAAGCTACTGCCATAGAGTCGAGCAAGCTCTTCGACAGCGGGGACTAAGGAATATAGCGCGAGGTGAACGATCACCAAACTTAAAACCCCGCCGAATAATCCATACCAAATTCCGCTATAAATAAACGGCCGCCGAATGTATGAAGCAGTAGCACCAATCAGTTTTGCTACATCAATTTCTTCTTTGCGGCTTTCTACATTGAGCTTGATGGTATTGCCGATAACCAATAATACGGTCAAACCTAAGAGTAATGAGATCAGCATAACGGCGCGTTCGGCAATGCGTAAAATACCGCGTAATCGTTGCACCCATTCAATATCCATTTGCACCAAATCAATTTCAGGATAACTTTCTAGTTTTCTGGCGAGCTTTGTCATATCTAACTCAGGCTCTCCAAATAAATCCATATGTGGTGTGACCACTAGCACATGCGGTAGTGGGTTTTCATCCAGTGTTTCCAATGTTTCTGCAAAGCCTGTAATTTTACGAAAATCTTCTAAGGCTTCGCCTTTTGGCACCATCACAACCTTATCAATTTCGGCTAATTCTTGTAATAATTCACCACGGTCGCGTGCTTGTTGTTCAGTAATATTTTGTTTGATAAACAGTGAAATAGTGGGTACTTCACGCTTGTCATCGGTGAGTGTTTTTAAATTCTGCAATAATAAATAAAGACTTGCTGGCAAGGATAAAGCAATTGCAATCGCCGCCAACGTAATCCACGTGGATAGTTGTGATTGCCATAAGTGTGACAGGCTAAAGTTAATTGCCTCTTTATGATGACTAAGAAGCACTCTGCTGGGTGAGTTGGAGGGTCTGTAAGTTGAAGCCATTAGCGTTTTACCTTACGAAGCACAATGATACGTTTCTTCATGTTTTTGATCAGTGCGTGATCGTGGCTGGCGATGAGCACAGTTGATCCGTATTCATTAAACTGTTTGAAGGTGTTCATAATATCGAGCGCAAGTTCAGGGTCAAGGTTTCCTGTTGGCTCGTCCGCTAAAATAATAGAGGGTTTATTGACCACGGCGCGAGCGATTCCGACGCGTTGTTTTTCACCTGCCGAAAGCATTTGCGGGTATTCTTTTTCTTTTTTGAGTAGGTCAACTTTATCTAAAGCAGCGCGTACTCGGCGCTTAATATCATGCTGGCGCATGCCTTCAATTTTTAAGGGCAGGGCGATATTTTCAAAAACAGTGCGATCTTTTAATAAATGATGATCTTGAAAAATCACGCCAATGTTGCGTCGAAAGTCTGAAATTTTACGTTTCTTAATCGTTTGAGTATCTTGCCCTGCGACGGTCACAGTTCCGTTGGACGGTGAGTCGAGCAAAGCAATCAATTTAAGCAGGGTGCTTTTGCCTGCGCCAGAATGACCAGTGAGAAAAGCCATTTCTCCCTGTTGTAGTGATAGATTAACGTTGTACAGCGCCAATTGCCCAGTAGGATATTGTTTGCTGACTGCTTTGAATTCAATCATTATGTGTTTTTTATTTGTATCGTTCTTCACTAGAAAGTAGCTGAAAAATAGCCGAAAAATACTAGCCCCAAGCAATACAGTTTACTCGTTTTGAAAGCTAACGCAATAATGTAATCGTGTAAAAGTGGGGGCAGTAATGACTATACGGAAAAATCTTTTGCTGAAGCCTTGGGCATTAAGTACACACCAACGTTGTTATTTTTTGATGAGAATAAAAAAGTCGTTCATCAACTTAATGGTTATATCCCGCCTGAAGACTTTCAGCGAAGCATGAATTTCGTATCGGGTAAGCATGAGAAAAAGCAAAGCTTCGGTGCGTTTTCTGCAGAGAAAATGGAAGCAAATGTAGGAGATAAAGAGGGCGAAATACACAGCGAAGACTTTTTTACTAACGCAAGTTACGACTTAAATCGAACTGATCAAAAAGCAAAAAAATATCTAGCTGTTTTCTTTGAAGCTAAGAACTGTAAAAATTGCGGTTTGCTGCATGAAAAAACCTTGCAAGATGAAACCACCCGAAACCTGATTAAACAATTTAGCTCGGTACAATTAGATCGCTTTGCGGAAACAAAAATTATCACGCCCGCAGGGAAAAGCTCTACTGCAAAAGAGTGGGCAAACAAGCTGGGTATTTCCTATTCACCAGCCATGGTGTTTTTTAATCAAGACGGCAAAGAAGTAATGCGGATTGATGCACAAATGCGTACATTTCACATCCAGTCGGTGTTTGATTACGTATTAACAAGTGCGTATAAAACGGAGTTGAATTTTCAGCGCTATATTTCTGCACGAGCAGATAAAATTCGTGAAGCTGGGACGGATGTTGATATTTTTGCTTACTGAAATTTGTGAAAAAATAGTTGTGTGAAATGACTACCCAAATGGATTATAATATAAATAATAGTGGTAGACCGTGCTATAATACTAGATGCGCTTTGGTAGAAAATAATCATAAAATAAATTTTTACTCATATGTGTACGATAGAAGTGATAACCCTCTCATAGATTTGTAGTCAATTATCTACATCATAAAAAATAGGTGTACTTCGAACAAGGAAACTTTCAAGAGGCAGTAAA
>CAYOHT010000248.1:0-2792 GCA_964403815.1 uncultured Cocleimonas sp. | reverse complement strand
ACAATGCTGAGGACTCAGACGGTAATAAAGCCCAACAGGTAATAAGAACTGTTATTGTAAAACTGGCAGATATCAGTAGTCAGGAAGTGCAACTTAGACTAGCAAAGAAAATAAAGGTATTAGAGGGAAATAAGCTAGATATTTACTTAGACAACCTTGTAAATGTTGACGACGTGCAAGCTTACAACTTTTCTTTCAGCCTTGACGGTGAAGCACAGAGAAACTTTCAAGGAGTAAAAGGGAAAAACCGTTATATATCAATTAGTACACCATCTGGTAAAAGTAAGCTAGATTTAACTATCTCTGGGTCGAATGGTGAAGTACTAGCAACGGCAAGCACCGAAATACAAACGCTTCCTAAAACACAATCAACAAAGTCTTCTGAAATACTAATAATTGGAGATAGTTTTACAGACGGCGGTTATTACTTAAAGCCGTTATCAGATATGCTGAAAGAGAACGGTCAAACTAAGCTATCATTTGTTGGCACAAAAGAAACCAACGGAATAAATAACGAAGGTAGAGGAGGCTGGACAGCTGCTGCTTATTTGAATCAAGTTCCCCAATACTACCCAAACTCACCATTTTTAAATGGCAATAAGCTTGATTTTAAGAATTACTTTACCAATAAGATTAACAGCAATCCAGAAATAGTAGTCATACAGTTAGGAGTAAATGACGTCTTTGGTATTCAAAGTAATTTTGATAGATTTGGTAGCTCTATCGACCCTGCCTTAAATAAGGCGATTGATAATATCTCTTCATTAGTTGATGGTATACAAGGCGCACTACCTAGCACTAAAGTTTTATTGATGATGCCTACTGCACCTAATAGAACAACCCTCACCCATAATGGGGTGAATATGAATGACTATAGAAATACTCTTCAAGAGTATTGGAAACGTTATATAGCCAAATTTGAGGGTAGAGAATCTCAGAATATATTTATTGTTCCAACGTATCTAACGGTTGATCCTGTAGGGTTTAATGATGCTCTTCATCCAAGCACAAATGGCGCTAAGCAAATCGCACAAACACTTATGGGTGAGCTATTGTGGGCATCAAAAGATGGCACTGTTGTTATTGATCCCCCTATCGGCGATTTAGGTCAAAAAATATTTGATATAAATTTCAACAAACATCCTACTGGTGCATACACAAAAGCTATGCACAAGAATGACTTTTATACCTATGAAGGTGAGAACCTTTATTATAAAAACCATAATGGAAAGTGGATGCCTGGTGCAGATGGACCAGGTGAAACCTTATCTATAGTTAATGATGGAAATGAAAAAGTATTAAGAGTACTTTATAAAAAAGGGCAAGTTCACTTAGGTACAGACTGGAGAGATTCAACAACATGGACAGGGTTCCAATCTCTTGCAGCCTTGCCAAAGAAAAGTAGACCAAAAGAAGATGTTAATAATCCGCAAGAAGTCACTCTTGAGTATTCTATCAAGTTTGAAAATGGTTTTCACTGGACCACAGGTGGTAAGTTACCTGGCTTAGCAGGAGGAACAGCCATTGGTGGAAGTGCTATCATTGGCAGCGAACGGTTCTACAGTGGATTTTCTGCTAGATTCATGTTTCATAATCTACGCTCTAATTCAGGCATGATACCCTCAGGACTTATAGGATATATTTATCATCCAGGAAGAGCAGGTGCCAGTGGAAGTAAAATATATGGTGGAGGGTCATATATGTCCACCATCAACCCAAAGAATGACTTTTATGATAGGTCAAAAAATGACTTGTTTCACTTTGAAACTGGAAAGTGGTATAAAATTAGACAAACCATAAAAGCAAACACACCTTACGAAGCTGATGGCACAATGGCAGTTTGGATTAATGATAAATTGGCAACTCGCTATGGAGGCATGAAATACATTGCCGATGGTATGCATGGTAAGTACGGTGTGGATAGATTCTTGTTTTCAACATTTTATGGAGGAGATCAATCCTATGCTCCTGATAGAGACACCTATACACGCTTTAAAAACATCAGTATTCATGTTAAATAAGCAAAGTTCAAACTAGGATGAGTTATTTGTAATCCTAGTTTTTTTTAAAAGGCGAATCGGTTTTAGGTTCGCCTTTTTTATGCCTCGGATAGTTGGTTTAATGTATCTCAACTCAATACCACTTAACAACCCACTAGGTCGTAAGAATTTTGCACTTAGTAGGTAAGTCAGCACCCAGTGCCAAGCTTAACTTATCCCATTCAAAATAAGGACCTGGATCAGTCTTTCTGCCAGCAGCAATATGCTCATGCCCTGTAATTGCATCTGCTTTTAAGTTTGGATAGGTTTTTAATAATGCTTTTAGGGTTTGTTCCAGCACGTCATATTGCTCATCAGTAAACAGTTCAAAATCTGTACCTTCCATTTCAATCCCAATCGAAAAGTCATTACACACATCGCGCCCTAAAAACTGCGAAACACCTGCGTGCCAAGCACGTTTATGAAAAGGCACGTATTGTACAACTTCACCATCACGGCGAATCAATAAATGGCTTGATACACGTAATTCATAAATCTCTTCGTAAAATGGATGCTCGTCCTTATCAATTTGATTGGTAAAAAGTTGGTCAATACCATCGCCACCAAACTCATTGGGTGGCAGGCTAATATTATGAATCACAATCAAACTCATATCATTTTCATCCGCACGCTCATCATGGTTTGGCGATAAACAGATACGCGCATCTAACATTAAGCCAGATTTTAAGTCTATTTTTTGAACCTTATTTTTAGTTGTGATTTTTCGCATAACAGGCATTATACCTTTCTTTT
>CAYOHT010000247.1:0-2807 GCA_964403815.1 uncultured Cocleimonas sp. | reverse complement strand
CACCAAAATCACCAAAAGGTTTTACGCGTAATGTTGCGCGTAAGCCATCACCATAGGGAAGTAGATTAGCGTGGATGCGTGTGTCAGCTTCAATTTTCTCTGCTTCGCCACCAACACCTTCCAAGTCTGACTGAATGTTAATCATCGGTGCAAGCGTGCTTAATGTTTTACGCAAATCTTTTTCAGCTTCTCGTGGAATCACTATACCGTTGGAGATGATTTCACTTAGGCGCATAACCTGTTCGCTTTTCTGGTAAATACACAGACGCGTTGGTGTTTCTTTATGAATTAAATATTGGCTGTCTTCCTGTGAATCATCAAATGGAGGATAGAAGCTAATACGAAGATTCTCACCCTCTTCACTCACCAATAATTCAAAATCGCTTTGGCTCAATTCAATCGGTGTATTGCGTGCCCCATCCCAATATAGATTTGGATGCCCAACCAGTTTTGGCCATGCAGAGTTTAAATCAAGCGTGAATTGTGGACCACGGTGATAGTATGAATCGTAGTCGGGCTGTTCAAATATTGAAGCGACAAGATCAAGGTCTTGCTCTTTGAGTTGTGGTAATTCGTGCTGTTCTTTTTTCAAGCGTTTTAGGGCGATGTTGCGCCCCTTTGTCCAAGCACCTTTAGCGGTTAGTTTTTGTAGCTTTGGTGTGAGCGTGTACTCGCCGTAGCGGTCAACGTCTAGCATCCATGAAATACGTTCTTCTGTATCACTATCACTGGAGGATGTGTT
The DNA here is from genome assembly GCA_964403815.1 of uncultured Cocleimonas sp. Lineage (GTDB taxonomy): Bacteria > Pseudomonadota > Gammaproteobacteria > Thiotrichales > Thiotrichaceae > Cocleimonas. The sequence goes on along the minus strand of CAYOHT010000247.1, from coordinate 2,065 downwards.
CGCGGGCGTGGTGAGCTGGTTCATTGCCTGTAGGGCGCGCTCCCATTCTGCTTGTGGCTTTACAAGGTCGAATAATGTTTGTGTGTTTAGTGTTTTATGTAGCTCGTTTGCTTCTTGTTGATAGCGACTTTTCTCATCGGGATCATCGCTAAATAATGCTAGCGCATGTGCGTATTCAGCTTGCAACCATTGGTAGTTTCCAGTTTTGGCTTTATTGTATTTTGCTTCTAATATTTCAGTAACACCATCGGATGGTTCTTGCCCCAGCCAATGCTTGATGAGTGAGTAATAAATCACTGTCATGCTATATGTTTCTAGTGCAAGCAATGGCGTGGTGAAGTTAAAAATACCTGTCGATAGCGTTTCTGCATAGGCTTGCAAAATGAGATGATCAATATCGTGATCAACTGATTTCAGTGCTTTGGTTGCAATAGCAATATTGGCTTTATCGCCACTGGCAAGTAAGCCTAGAAAGCTGAATTTTTCAAATTCAGAATTAAAAATAGCAATGGTATTTTTACGTTTTAAAAACACTTCTCGATAAATATCTTTTGCATTTTCGTAAGCTTGCATGGAGCTATCGATATTGCCATTGATAAGTTGTTTTGCACTATTTGCTAAATGCCAATGAAAGTGGCGATCATCATGTTGGCTGCTTTCTGCTTGGTCTAGCCCATCCAGTATTTTTAACTGGTTGATGGGTATAGCCGTTTTAGGTGGCAGTTCAGGAAAGAGGTTACTATTGCCAGACAGTAAGCTGTACCTTGCTTGTGGCTCTATTAAAAAGAATTGGAAACCTTGTTGATTAGGTATATTGGCTTTGCGTTTTTCGAGTAAGTCCCACAGCTTTGATTGATCAGATAAGTTCTTTAGGCTGTCTTCCGAAAGTTCAATAAAGGTAAATCCAAACATGCTGTCGGTAAGCGCGTCGAGTAATTTTTCATTGGTGGGTGAGCCAAAGGTTGCAGGGTAAAAACCTGGGTCAACTAATTCAGAATCTTGATATTGATAACGCTCAATTAAAAGTTCAAGCACATGATCCAATTTTTCTGCTTTACCCTGAAAAAGATAAATGCGCGCATGAGACATGCCGTGCTCTAAACTTTGCCAAAGCACACGACCGAATGATTCTGTCGCTGAAAATGATTTTAGAACCTGTTCAGAATATTCGTTAAAGACACCATCATCAATCGCTGTGAGCAAAATATCTTCGCGCAAGCCTACAGGGCAATGATATTTACCTTGCTCGCCAACAAGCCAATTATCATGAATAAGATCCACTAAAAACGGGCGTAAGCTGTGTAGCGTGAAGCTCTCGTTTAGCTTTGGATCATTAATACCAAGACGATGTAAGCAACTTGCAAACGGTGTAGCGGCAACAGGTGCATAAACAATCGAAATAACTTGTAGCAATGAACGTTGTAGCTCTGAAAGTTTATAAAATTTTTCACGATCAAAGCTGCTAGAAATGGAGTGACTCATAAGTTGTTATCATTTTTTTAAGGTAGCGAGGGATTATAAAATGTTTTTTCTTATTAGTCTGCATTTGTATCAATATTTAATAATTGTTTTGCTAGGAGTAAGTATTGACAGCAGTGCTACAAGCACTATACTAGCGCCCCTTGGATTTTTAATCCATTTGGCTATATAGCTCAGCTGGTTAGAGCACATCACTCATAATGATGGGGTCCCAAGTTCGAATCTCGGTATAGCCACCATATTAAAAAAGCCACACATCTGTGTGGCTTTTTTTTATGCGCGTAAATTATAAAAACATCATGTAAAAGTGGGGGGGTGTGCTTTTAATCATTAAATATCCTTAAAAACCCTAAGCTACAGTATTTCAGGGGTGTATTTTATTGGTAAAGAGTATTATTATGTCGAACCCTAGTCCCAGATATGGGCTCTTAATAATTACTCTTAACCACGGTAATGTTTACGTTAGTTAATACGTTAGTTAATAAAAGGTAGGAACGATAAGTGAAATTATCAGGCGCAGAGATATTTATCGAATGTCTTAAAGCGGAAAATGTAGATACCATTTTTGGTTATCCCGGTGGTGCGG
>CAYOHT010000246.1:0-2843 GCA_964403815.1 uncultured Cocleimonas sp. | reverse complement strand
CCTTTTAGTACGAAACGCCAAAGCTAATACTATTTAAAGTAACACTGCCGTGAATCACACGAGGGTTTTCGGTAGTAAGTGTTGCGCCTTCTGGCAAACTGGCTTTATCTACTTTTACAATAAAGTTTTGACTCCAACCTTGTGGCTCTTCCATTTCGGGCAAATGAAAACGACCGTAGCCATCTGTCTCCATCAATAAACCTGTTACTGTCGCTAAGCGAACACCTGCGATACCAGATTCTCCGTTATCTTGAAAGCCATTAGCGTTTTTATCATGAAAGACTTTTCCAATTAAAGTAGGTTGCGGTGTTGTTAGAGAGGTCTCTAATGGCGCGGCAAGTGCTATTGATGATAATGTTAAAAGTAGAATAGGGGCTAGTATTTTCATTGTGCAATCCATTGCTTATAGTTTGAGACGAAATAACAATCTACAAGAGTATCGTTATCAATCGCGTTCCTCATCATACTAAATGTATAATTTTCTGGATGAAGGGTAGGGAATAAGTTCTGGGCATGTTTTAATAACGGCTTCACATGTTATAAACAGCATGTAAAAGTGGGGGGGTGTGCTTTTGGTTTGAATACCTCTCTCTTCAACCAACCAACGACACTTCCTTTGGAAGGTGTAACGATAAATTTTTTAGCGCCTAGGGCGCTTAAAAAAGCAACTTTTACATGATAGAAATAGCATAAATGCAGCAAGCAAAAGAAATCCTCCAAAGCACCTTCGGCTACAGTGACTTTCGTCATAATCAAGCAGACATCATCCACAAGGTTTTAGACGGCGGTGATGCGTTTGTATTGATGCCAACAGGCGGCGGAAAGTCGTTGTGTTATCAAATTCCTGCGATGGTGCGTGATGGCGTTGGGGTGATTGTTTCTCCGTTGATTGCGCTGATGCAAGACCAGGTTGATGCGCTAAAGCAGCTTGGCATAAAAGCTGCTTTTTTAAATTCCACCATGACAGGTTTTGAGCAGCAAGAAGTTGAAGAAATGTTACTCAAAGGCGAGCTACAAATGCTTTATGTTGCGCCCGAAAGAGTGCTCAGCCCGCAAACACTAAACCTGCTCAAGCAATGTAAAATTTCTCTATTTGCGATTGATGAAGCCCACTGTGTATCGCAATGGGGGCATGATTTCCGCCCAGAATATCAACGCTTGTCAGCCTTGCCAGATCAATTCCCTGATGTGCCTCGCATCGCACTCACGGCAACCGCCGATAACCGCACCCGCGCCGAAATCATCCAGCAACTTCGCCTTGATAATGCAGGCGTGTACGTGAATAGTTTTGATCGCCCCAATATCACTTACACCATTGCAGAAGGGCAGAATGCCCGCGATAAACTATTAAAATTTATCAACAGCAATCATGAAGGCAAGGCTGGCATCGTCTACTGCTTATCGCGCAAAAAAGTAGAAAGCACCGCCGAATGGCTAAGCGACAAAGGCTTAACCGCATTGCCTTATCACGCAGGTTTACCCGTTGAAGTGCGTGCTAATAATCAAAAGCGATTCTTACGAGAAGAAGGTGTTGTCATCGTCGCCACCATTGCTTTTGGTATGGGCATCGACAAACCCAATGTGCGCTTTGTGGCGCATTTGAGCTTGCCTAAAAATATCGAAGCTTATTATCAAGAAACAGGCAGAGCAGGGCGCGACGGTGATCCTGCTGATGCGTGGATGAGCTATGGCTTGCAAGATGTAATTTTCTTGCGCCAAATGATGCAGGACAGCAACGGCAGTGAAGAATACAAGCGCCTCAGCAACCAAAAATTAGATGCCATGTTGGGCCTGTGCGAAATGGCAACGTGTCGTCGTCAAGCCATCTTGGGTTATTTTGATGAAGTGATGGAAGGTACATGCGGCAACTGCGACAACTGTTTGAATCCGCCAGAAACATGGGATGCCACCGAAGATGCACGAAAGGCATTGTCCACCGTTTACCGAACAGGGCAGCGCTTTGGTGTGGCGTATTTGATCAAAGTATTAACAGGTAAAACCGATGATCGTATTGTGCAGTTTGGTCACGATAAAGTTAGTACATGGGGCATTGGCGAGAACCTCAAAAACAATGAATGGAGTAGTTTATACCGCCAGCTCATCTCGCAAGGCTATCTCAATACCAACTCAGAATACGGCGGTGTCGAACTCACCGAAAAATCCCGCGCGCTATTGCGTGGAGAAGAAACGTTAATCGCACGCAAATACAAAAAACCTGAAAAAACCAAATCAAGTAGCAGTAAAGGTGGCAAGCTCAAAGCCGAACTACGCAGTGTCGATGAAGAACTCTTCGAAGCCTTGCGCGAATGCCGCGCCGCGTTAGCGCTTGAGCAAGGCGTACCTGCGTTTGTTATCTTTGCTGATACCTCGCTCATCGAAATGGCAAGAAAGCGCCCGCACACTGATGAAACCTTCAAGTTTATCAATGGCGTCGGTGATATGAAACTAAAGCGCTATGGTGAACAGTTTATGGAGGTCATCCGCGAATATCCCTTGCCAGAACTCCTAAATAATAACTTTTCCGATACCATCAACGAAACGCTGGCACTTTATAAAGACGGCGTAATAATCGAAACCATCGCCGAAAAGCGTGAGTTATCAATAGGCACAATCTACGCGCATCTAGCCGATGTAATCGAAGCAGGGATGCTAAGCGCAGCAGACGTGCTAGACATCGACGATGCAGACATCACCACCATAGAACGCACCGCCGAACTGTTAAAAACCAAAGAAGAAAACGCACTAAAGCCGTTATTCGATGAGCTAGAAGGTGAGTTTGAATATGGAATATTGCGCTGTGTGGTTGGTGGAATGTAGCGTTTAATTAGATTAGAAAGCACACC
>CAYOHT010000245.1:0-2859 GCA_964403815.1 uncultured Cocleimonas sp. | reverse complement strand
AGTTGTGATTTACCCGACATCGCTAACGAACCCCACGAAGGGCCGAACGCCCCTTTAAACTGGGTTGGCATGAGCGAAATTGAACTGCCCGTGCATATGCTCAATGGCAAAGGCGCACAAATTCAGACCGTTGCACGCGTTCAGGCTTACGTTAACCTTACCGACCCTAAAAGCAAAGGCATTCACATGTCACGCTTATACTTAGCGGTTGATCAAATGTTGAGCGACAATGTTATTACACCAAAATTATTGCGCAAGATTGTTGAAAGTTTTGTTGAGTCACACGAAGGGATTAGCGATAGCGCATACTTAGAATGTCGCTTAGACTTTTTTGAACGCCGTAAATCATTAAAGAGCGATAATACAGGCTGGAAGTCTTACAAAGTTCGCCCGATTACCTCTTTGCGAAAAGGTAAACTAACAACAGAGTTAAGCATCGAGGTGCCTTATTCATCAACCTGCCCTTGCTCTGCCGCCCTATCACGCGACATTATTCAACAAGGCTTTCAAGACGAATTTGGCAAAACGGGCAATGTAGATTTAGAAAAAGTACACGAGTGGTTAGGCACACCAGAAGGTATTTCAGCCACACCGCATAGCCAGCGTTCAATCGCCCAAGTGCGTGTAAGGCTCTCGGATAAAGTAGAAGATATGCCCATCTCACGCTTAATCGACCAAATTGAAACGGCATTGCCAACGCCTGTGCAAGCCGCCGTAAAACGCGCAGACGAGCAGGAGTTTGCACGTTTAAATGCCGCAAACCTGATGTTCTGTGAAGATGCCGCAAGGCGTGTTCAGGCAGAACTCAATAAAGATAAAACATTGGATGATTTTTGGGTTCGCGTGAATCATATGGAAAGTTTGCACCCTCATGATGCGGTAGCCATTATAACCAAGGGTGTTGAAGGCGGATATCGTGATGATCCGCGTGAGTTTCCTCACTGATATTAATAGCTGCATCATGTAAAAGTGGGGGGGTGTGCTTTCTAGCTACTTGATTAACAATGAATATCACACTAGAATCCCTCTCGTTATATGGATATACATAATGCTCATGACGTTCATGGACATTAAAATGATAAACCCAAAGGAGATTTAAGATGGCAGATTTAGCAAGTGCAGTAGCAAATGTAAAGAAGTTTGATAGTAGCGTAAATGAGGCGCTTGTAGAGGCAATCTTTAACAGCTTAAAGCCTGTTCACGAGAACAAAGATGCAATGTTAGTAAGCTGTGGTGATGATAGTGAACTAGATACTGTTAAGAAAAACTTCCTTATGAAAAAGCTTGGTCTGGACGATGATGGTTCATTAGACGCAGCTATTAAAGAAACGTGTGTGACAGTAAAAGAAGACCATATGAAAGCACGTATTACTTTCTACTACTTGCTAACGAAGAAATTTGGCAAAGAGTCAGTTTACGGCGTTTAAATATTAAGTGACTGAATTTAAGTTCTACGCGTGTTAAAAGTAGGCTTAACAGGAGGCATCGGCTGTGGTAAAAGTACCGCAGTCGATGCCTTTCGTGTTTTGGGTATCCCCATTATTGATGCCGACCAAATATCCAAGGATATAGTCAAGCAAGGAAGCGAAGCCCTTGATGAGATTTCCAATACTCTTGGCTCTGATTTATTACTAAAAAGTGGCGAACTGAATCGCCCATTATTAAAACAAAAGATATTTTCAAGCCCACAAACATTAGAGCAACTAGAAGCAATATTGCACCCTCGTATTAAAGCTGAGATTGAAAGTCAGGTTTTAGAGATTGCAAAACATAATGGTTACAGCTACGTTATTGTCGATATTCCTCTTTTGGTTGAAAAAAACTACCAAAACATGTTTGATCAAATCATTGTGGTTGATTGTTTACCCGAGCAACAAATCCAACGTGTATCATTACGCGATGGGCTAAGTGACTTAGATATAAAAAGAATAATGAAAAATCAAGCCACACGAGCCGAGCGTAACACGGCTGCTACAGACGTCTTGGATAACACAAAAGACAAAAAAAACTTACTTTCTCAAATAAATCGTTTGCACAAAGCGCTAGTAGCTTTATCATAAGCACACTTCTTAACCACTTAGGTTTAATCTGCTAATTAATTATCATGGCCGTATTTGAACAACCATTAAATGAAAAAATCCGCCTTTTTATGCGGTTAAGCTATTTAATGAAGCGATTTAATTATCACCTTGAAGATGCAAGCCCCGAAAACTGCCAAGCAGCCGTGACTATACTGTTAGAGCTATACGATTTATCAGCAAGGCTTGATGTTAAAAATGCTGCACTGCATGTATTAGATTTTCAAACACAAGCCGTTCGTCAAGCCAAAGGCGCACAGGGTGTGGATGATGGTCATGCAACACGCATCTTGGAAAAGCTTGAAGACAGAAGTAAAAAACTCTACAGCTTTCGTGGGCAACTTGGGCAACACCTTAAAACACACAGCTTTCTAAATATCCTCAGGCAACGCGCATCCATTGCTGGCGGCATCAATGGTCTTGATATTCCCTTATTTAATCACTGGCTAAATCAGCCCGATAAAAAACGTATTGAAGATTTACGCGGCTGGGCAAAGCCTTATGAAATTGCCTTTGATGCGATTGAATTACTCATGGAACTCATCTATCAAAGCGCTGAAACGCAAGAAATAACGGCTGAAGGGGGCTTCTATCAATCTAGTCTAGGCCACGATAGAGACTACCAAATATTATCCATTGAGCTTCCTGATAGCTCAAAAGTGTACCCCGAAATAAGTGCTGGCAAGCAACGACTCTCTGTACGCTTTGTCGATGCCACTATGCTAGAAGAAAGGGGCAAGCAAATTGTTGAGAATATTGATTTTAAGCTGACACTTTATAG
>CAYOHT010000244.1:0-2870 GCA_964403815.1 uncultured Cocleimonas sp. | reverse complement strand
AAAAAATGGTCGGGATAGAGAGATTCGAACTCCCGACATCCTGCACCCAAAGCAGGCGCGCTACCAGACTGCGCTATATCCCGAATACTCAATTTAGCGGTTCAATTAAACTGCCTACTAAATAGAAGAGCGCGAATGATACGCATCAAAGTTATTTTCGTCAACCTCATATTGGCTCAAAAACAGCACTATTTTGCTCTTCTAGCAAAGAAAATCAAATAAGGAAGATTAAGGAAGCTCTAATTAAGCTAATTATTTTATGCTGACTAGAATCGCCCTGATTTTCCACGAAGTTCGCGACAATAGAATGACTATTCTCACTCTCTTCCTGAAAAATCAGATCAATTCTACCTCAGCCTAAAACAACTGGACTTAATCAGAGATTCCTTAAAAGCACACCCCCCCACTTTTACAGGGTGTTTTCGCCGTAACACAGTTTTATAATAATTGCTCAGATTGCTCCTAGGGTTCGTTAGTTCAAGGCGGACAAAGTGAGCTTGCTACTGCAAGTGATCTTTGTCCAACACGGAAATAGCGAATCCTAGGAGTGATCTGAGTAATTATTTATTTGTAGCCGTGCATCTTGTCAAACATCTCTGGCACGAATAGCGATATTTGTGGCACAAAGGTTATCAGCATTAAGAAGGCTAATAAGAAGAAGAACCAAGGCAGTGACGCACTAATCGCCCAGCCCATGCTCTTGTTGGTTATCCCTGATATGACAAACAGGTTTAGCCCTACGGGCGGCGTTATCATACCTATTTCCATATTCACCACCATGATTATACCTAAGTGAATTGGGTCGATTCCTAGCTGTATTGCTATAGGGAATAGTATCGGCGCCATAATGAGCAGGATTGCCGACGGCTCCATAAAGTTTCCTGCCGCCAGTAACAATACATTTACAACCAACAAAAAACCCCAAGCTGGCAAGCCCCACTCAAGGATAACTTCTGCAATCTGATGTGGGATACGTTCTGTTGTTAGAACATGAGCGAATAAAATGGCGTTACCAATAACAAACAACAGCATAATGGAAACTTTTGAGGCATCCAAAATTACTTTTTTTACATCTTTATCAAAAAAGCTTTTGGGTAATGCCATCGCCATTTGAATGCTATTGCGTGTGATAGCGTTGCCTGCACTCTCGCCTTCTTTCTTCCATGGTTGATTCTTTAGTGGACCAATATCACGATAACCAAAAACAGCAATAAAGAACGCATAAACACAAGCAACTGCCGCCGCTTCTGTTGGACTCGCAACACCACCATAGATTGCACCCAGCACAATAAATATAAGCATGAGTCCGCCAAGGGCAATAAAACCAGACTTTGCTACTTTTCTAAAGCCAAGAAAAGGCGAAGAAGGTAGACCTTTAATACGCGCATATATATAAATAACAATCATTAAAAACACGCCCATCAAAATACCCGGAGCCATGCCAGCCATAAACATACGTGCAGCAGATACTTCCGTTGCCGCGGCATAAATTAGCATTACTATTGATGGTGGGATTAAAATACCCAATGTTCCCGCTGTGCTTATAACACCTGCGGCAAATTTTTCGGGGTAGCCAACGCGCGTCATGCCGACAATGACAATTGCGCCAATCGCCGCTACGGTTGCAGGGGATGAACCTGAAACAGCGGCAAATAACATACAAGCCAACACGCCTGCCATCGCCAAACCACCACGGATATGCCCGACAATATCAATGGCGAAGTCTATGATTCGCCGCGCGACACCACCATTGGATAGGAATGCAGATGATAATATAAAGAAGGGAATTGCCAAGAAAGTATAATGCTCTGACAATGCCTCAAAGAGCTTTAGTGCAATCGATGCTAATGAGTCATCAGCGAATAATAAAATGGTGACAACGCTCGAAAATCCTAGTGATACCGCGACAGGTACACCAATCATCATGGAGAAGAAGAGTAAAAAGAACAACGTGGGGATAACGTAAGATTCCATTATTTAGACCCTCCAATGGCTGATACTTCTTTTTTAATTTGTTCTGCTAACTTGATACTTTCTTTTGCTTCATCAATATGAGAAAACCCTTCGGCTTCACCTTTAAATATTTTTATCAAGAGCTGTAAGAATCGAAATATTAAAAACAAAAAACCAAGGAATATAATGCTTTCAGACATCCAGCGCTGGATTTCTAAATCTTCCATTTCGATATTAATTTGTTTGAGTTTGGCGAGGTAGTTCCACGCACCAATCATAAATATCACACAGTAGCCTAAGCAAATTGCAACAGATATTACGCCCAATACACGACGTGTTTTCTTCGGAAATAGATTTACAAAACTATCCACACCAATATGCGCCCCAACTTTAACACCGTAAGATGCACCAAAAAGCACAAACCACGCCATCATATACAGCGTTACTTCTTGAGACCAATCAATACCTGTATTAAAACCGAAGCGCAAAACTACTTCGGAAAAAACCAGCAGGGTCATGCCTACTAATAATAAAGAGAGAAAGTTCTCTTCAAATTTGTTGATAAAATTGCCAAACATTTGAAACCTCTGCGCAGGTTATTTCTATATGAAAATCAAAAAAAACGCCCTCCTTTCGGAGAGCGCTTAGTTGTTCTACTAACTAATCACTGATTATTCTTTGTTAGCGGCAATGGCTGCTGCTAATAAATCTTTACCAACAATATCTTCAAACTCTTTCCAAACAGGCTTCATTGCATCTGCCCATTGTTGGCGTTCTTCTTTTGTAAGCTCAATCACGTTAGTGCGTTTACTGTCGATGATTGCTTGCTTATCGCTTTGTGATTTCTCAGCCGCAACTCTATTACCAAGCGCAACAGCCTCATCCAATGCTTTCTTTAGTTCAGTACGCACATCAGG
>CAYOHT010000243.1:0-2935 GCA_964403815.1 uncultured Cocleimonas sp. | reverse complement strand
ATTGACCGCCACATAGAGTGGTGATTTTGGTTCTGCATCAAATAGTTTTTAAATGTTTATTGTTTGGCACCTTGTTTGGTTTTTTGTTTAGCGGTGAAATAATTATCAATCATCCATAAAATAAAAGCCACACCAACCAAGCTTAGTTGTGCGTATGAAAAATTCATCACACTTGCGCCCAGCATCGCCACAATAAAGCTTACCGATAAGCCATTAAACCCCATGTGAATAAAGCTCTGCATGGCGGAGGCTGAACCTCGGTTACTGGGGAAGCAATCAATAATTCTCACGGTGAGAACGGGCATGATGGCTGCAAGGCTGATGGAATATAAAATCAGCGGGATGAGTGTGCTGGGAAGAGTAGGCTCAAGAGTGTGCGTAATGACCATATTGAGAATAGCAACAGTGACCATTGTGCTAAGAAAAATATTAATCATCTGTCGCCCTGTAAAGCGGTCGATTAATCGGTTGGAGATAATTGAGCCGATGAATATGCCTGAAACAACAGGAATAAAGAGTATATAAAAATCGGTAGGCGCTAAGCCTAAAACATCAAAAAGTAAGGTTGGCGCGCCAGCCACATAAAGAAAAAAACTAGAAAAAGCACAGGCCAAAATAAACACTAAACGCAGGTAATGCGGGTTGCTCAAAGTTCTTAAATAAACACGGCTAACTTGATGAATATGAATAGAATTTCTGTTTTCTTTCTTCAAGGATTCTTGTATGCCAAATAATGCAAAGAGGAAAACACTCACGGCATAAAATGCCAAAAACCAAAAGATAGAACGCCAGCCAAATGCCTCGTGCAACCAGCCACCGATAATAGGCGCGATGGCAGGTGAGATAGCAAATAACATCATCGCCTTCGCCATAACTTTTTGTGCATCTTTGGTATCGAGCAAGTCACGCACCATCGCACGTCCTGAAATTAGTGAGCCACCGATACCTAAGCCTTGCAAGATGCGAAAGAATAAAAACTCTTCGTAACTGGTGGCTAATGCACAGGCGATGGAGGCGAAAAAATAACTTCCCAGCGCCAAGAGAATCACGGGCTTGCGTCCAATCCAATCGGTAATTGCGCCCCAAATTAAGGTCGAGACGGCAAATGCCATGAGGTAGAACCCCAGTGTTTTTGTCATCAAAGCGCGGGTTACGGTGAAGTCCTGCTCCATGCTTTCAAACGCAGGCAGGTAGGTGTCGATAGTGAAAGGTCCGATCATAGAAAGCAGGGAAACTAAAAGGGTTAGTTTCCACATGGATACAGGTTTTTGGTTTGGGTTATTCACTGTTGTCATTCTTATCGTAAGTATGAAGTTAAAAGTCCCCTCTCCCTAGCAGGGGGAGGGTTAGGGAGGGGGTAGACAATTCAGAGTAATTGCTAGTCTTTAAGTTTCTACCCTCTCTCCAACTCTCTCTACTTCGACTCCGCTCAGCACACCGCCTGCTAGGGAGAGAGGGCTGTAACTTTACAGCGATGAACTTGCCGCATTACTTTTTCAAATCCGAATTCAAGCCCAGAGGATCATTAGGATCAACCCCATCCATAAAGGGAAGATTCCTATCCATATTAGTGACTTGATAAACTAATCCCATCCAATTTGCCAAAATAGCCGCCGCAGTATCGTGCCAGCTATTATCAATATGATCGACAATGAGTTTTTCAGGAAAGGCGGGTAAATCTTTATCTTTATTGTCGATCGCTTTAATCAGGCGATACTGATATTCATCGAAAATTGCCTGTGTATACAAATCAAAATAGTTGACAGGGAAGGGTGGGTATTTAACTTGTTCGCCACGGTTATATGCCAGCGAAAATTGCCCAACCTCACGTTTATATTCTTTTAACAAACTAATGCTATCGTATTCAGGATGCCCTTGAAAATAGATGCCTCGAAAGCCATCGGCACTCACTGCCATTTGCACCCCAGCATCTTCGCTTTCGGCTAAAACATGCAAACCAGATTCTTCAAATTGTGATCTATCTATTTGATTAAAACGAGAATGTGGCACATCAAAACTGGTGTTGATACCCTTAACCAATGGGTGCGTTTTATCCGTTACGCGGTGGCTGTATACGCCCCAACGCTTATTATTAAGGCGATAGCGAGGCTGTTCGTAAATCAGTTCTAACGAAGCATGAGTAGCCAAACATGAACATAATGTAGATGTCACATTTTCACGGCTCCACCTAAAAATATCACCCAATGGCTCAAAATAAACTTCATCCGATAATTTTAAATGAGTCACGGTCGCGCCGGTGATAATCAGCGCATCCAGCCCCATTGCTTTTATCTCATCAAAACTAGAATAATGCTGATCAATATGTGCCTGTGTTTTTTCGTCACGCTTAATAACAGGCAATGTGAATAGATGAATATAAAATTGAGCAATCGGATTAGTTTCACCAATCAAACGTAAAAATTGGCGCTCAGTCGCCTGCAATGCAGCATCTGGCATCATATTTAAAATACCAATATGCAGTGCACGAATATCTTGATTTGCAGCCTGGCCAGGGCGCAATATAACTTGCCCTTCGCTTTTAAGGCGCTCAAATGTGGGAAGGTCATTGTGGGCAACTAATGGCATTTTTTATTCCAGTGCTTTCTCAACCAAAGCCAAAAAATCAGCCTCAGTCTTAATCTTATACAAATCTTTCGTCTTAATCGTATAACCGTATTTTTTCGCAATCGCCTCATAACGCGGAATCCGCGAATAAAACAACCGCGGGAAAATCCAACGCGCAAATTCATCAGGGTTAATCATCGCAACATATTCAAGCGCGTTCTCTTGCATATAAATCGCAAGTTGTTCATCCAAGAACTCGGGTGGAGAATACATCGGCTTAGGCGAAGATTGGGCGCGATCAATCAAACGCTTTTCATCTTCTTCATTGGCTTGAATATAAATAAACACCGTGTGCTCTGCTAATAAATCT
>CAYOHT010000242.1:0-2936 GCA_964403815.1 uncultured Cocleimonas sp. | reverse complement strand
CGCCCATCATGCAAAAACTTAGCGCGCTTGCTGACCATCGTTGCTAGACCTATACCCCAAAGTGGGGCGGTTCGCCATTCGCTTCCCGTAGCATCACCTTCGGGGCGATTATCCGCTAAACCCTCGCCCATGTCATGCAGTAGCATATCCGTATAGGGCCATATTAATTGTTCAGATTGCTCTGGTTGACCTGCTAATTTTTTGGTTTTATATTTGGGCTGGTGACACGCGACACACCCTGCCTCATAAAAATGTTTTTTACCTGCCAACACATCAGAGCCATTAATCTTACGGCGCATCGGCACAGATAGATTACGCACGTAAAACTTCAAAGCATCGGTCACTTTCTGGGGCGCTTCGAGGTTGTCATATTGTGGGTTGCCGCCATCGGGAGTTTTACGACAGGTTTTTTGATTTGCTGTGCATTCACCCCAACCATGAGGATGCAAAGGCACTGATAAGCCAACATCACTAAATGCGGCATCTTGGTTTTGCTCATCAACACTGGGTTGACCTGCTTTATAGCCAAAGCGCCCTAACATGACTTTTTTATTGATAATACTCCAAACCTGATTTGGCTTGCCTGAAATGCCGTCTGAATTTTTATCATCAATATCAACACGCGATAAAATATCGTTTTCATCAATCGCTTCTAATAAGCCCAAGCCAATCATCGGCGGGGCAATTCTTGGTGATAACATAACATCAGGGTGCATTGCACCATAACCTAGCTCTTTTACGCTGTACCTCGGCTTTCTTAAAGTGACCGTTTCTCCATCAGGGAATTTAAGCTTCATATCATCGTATTCAACATAAATTCGACCCTCACCTTTCTGACCAGAAATTGCGGCATTTTGTAATTGACCGCCATAAGTAGGTTCGGGAATCACATTGATTTTATGCTCTGCCAGTAATTTTCTATCTTCATCATTTTGTGGCGGAATGGATAAGCGCAAAAACATCGAGACAGCACTATCACCTACATCAGGCGGATGTCCGCGACCATCACGCACATGACATAAAATACAAGAACGTGAATTATACAGTGGGCCTAGACCATCTGATGCTGTAGTGGCAGAAGGCGCCTCAATCCAAAGCTTGCGAAAGAACCCAAAGCCCACAAAGAAATCGAGCTTCTTTTCGTGCTGCATATTAGCGGAGGGATGGGTGAATATCTTACTGGTAAGAGGCTTGCGTATTGTTGCATCGCCTGCGGGATATTTTTCGCCTGATTCGGCTTTTGAGAAGTCTTTAGTTAGCGCCAAGGTTTGATCTAGGTTTGGAGCTAAAACTTCTGCGCTTGCTGTAAAACAGCCAATATTAAATATAATTAACGCTAATATTAACCGTGTAAAACTGGGGGGGTGTAACATTATTTATTACCGTATCCTGTTTGGCTTTACCTTTAATAAGGGTACTGGCTAGACAGAGAAATGGATGAGCGAGGGATAAACCCTCGCTCTATTTTTAAATTAACCGCCGACTTTCTCAGGCGCATCCAAGCTATCAGAACCTTCAAACTCAATGGTCGAAAGACCTAAAGTTGATACTGCTTTTTCGATAAGTTTGGTTTGAGCCGCTAAAGCATTAACAGCATCAAGAACTTTTTGATTGCCGGCTTTATTACCTTCACCAATCATCTGATCATACGCTTCACCGCCTTCGGCAGTTTTAACTAACACAGCCATTTTACCCATTGTTGCGTCTAATTTTGCATGTAGCTCTTTATCAACAGCCGCATCTTTTGCCGCAACCATATCAGAGATACTCGCACCTTTTACGACCGTGCCATCAATGCGCGTGTAAGAGCCTTTGTAAATATTTTGGATACCTTTAGCATCGTAAAAATGCGAATTGTGCGTGTTGTCGCTAAAGCAATCATGTTCTTCTTCAGGGTCATGCAACATCAAGCCAAGCTTCATGCGCTCTCCTGCTAACTCACCATAAGATAGACTGCCCATTCCTGTTAGAATTGTTGATAAGCCTTTCTTCGTATCAGTTGTTACCGCTTTACGAGCAGCGCCATCCTTGCTCCACTGCGCTGTCATCCAAGCTAAATCATCTACCAATAAGTCTGTAGCTGCAACAAGGTAAGCCGCACGACGATCACAGTTTTTGTTAGTACAGTTTTTAGTATCAAAATCTGTTGCTTTACGTGCACCTGCACCTGCTTTTGTGCCATTTAAATCTTGACCCCAAAGTAAGAATTCAATAGCGTGGTAGCCAGTTGCTACGTTTGATTCAATTTCATCCGCTTCTTGTAATTTATCTTGAAGCAGCTCTTTTGTGATTTTACTGGCATCAACATCTTTACCCGCAATTTTTAACTTAGGATTAGCAATAACATTCGCCGTGAATAACGGATTTTCATCCGACTCTTTTCCATACTTTCCAGTATCAACGTAGTCAATCAGTCCTTCATCTAATGGCCATGCATTCACCTTGCCTTCCCACTCATCTACGATCGCATTACCAAAGCGGTAAACTTCTGACTGCTGGTAAGGTGCACGAGCCGTAAGCCATGCTTTTCTTGCCGCCATTAAGTTTTCTTCAGTTGGCGCTGCAACAAAGGCATTAATAATTTTTTGCAGTTCTTTAGCAGTAATTAATGAATCTTCAAACTTTGCATGAGCAATATTTGAATAGGTTGTTAAAACATCTTTGGATTCAGCTTTTGCAAAGCTGATTGATGATGTCAAAAGAGCAACAGAAACTGTTCCAATGATTAGGGTTTTCTTTAACAGGTTGATCATGGTTTATTTTCCTCTATCCGTAAGTAAAATGAGAGTAGTCATTATTTTCACAATAATAAGAATCATTCTCATATATGATGACAGCGGATAGTAATGAGGTAAAACGAAGTTGTCAATAACAATTATCATTTGTATTACTATTTATTGACTTGGTGCATTGTTTTTAGATTCAAAGTCAGCCTA
>CAYOHT010000241.1:0-3002 GCA_964403815.1 uncultured Cocleimonas sp. | reverse complement strand
CCCAGCAACAACTATTCGAACCTGCAGGCATCACAGATTCACAGCTAGATAAAGTATTCTCACATATGCAGGGCGCAGATCTTGCGGATTTGTATTTTCAGTCTACGCGTTTTGAATCGTGGGGGATGGAAGAAGGCATTATCAAAAATGGCACGTACAGCATTGAGCAGGGTGTGGGTGTGCGAATGGTGGTGGGCGAGCAAACAGGTTTTGCGTACTCGGATGAAATTAGTTTTGATGCGCTGATCTCATCGGCAAAAGCTGCCGCAGGTATCGGCAAAGCAGGGCAAACAGGAAAAGTCCAAGCATGGCAGGCTAAAGAAGCCACCAAAATTAACCCTTTGTATGTGACTGACAATCCGCTTGCGGCGCTTAGCGAAGATGAAAAAATTGCACTACTCAACTTAGCAGATAAAGAAGCGCGCGCGGCAAGCCCTTATATTACGCAAGTTATGGCAAATATCGCTGGCGTGCATGAACATATTTTGATTGCTGATATTGATGGTAACCTGAATGCCGATATTCGCCCCTTGGTGCGTATGAATATTACCGTGATTGTCGAAAAAGACGGCAAACGCGAATCCGCAGGAACAGGCGGCGGCGGTCGTTATGGTTTTGATTATTTTACCCAAGCTGATCGTGTTCGAGATTACGCCAACGAAGCTGTGCGCCTCGCGCTGGTAAATTTAGAGGCTGTCGCCGCGCCTGCGGGTAGTCAAACGGTTGTGCTAGGTTCTGGCTGGCCGGGCATTTTATTGCACGAAGCCATCGGGCATGGATTAGAAGGCGACTTTAACCGCAAAGGCACATCGGCATTTAGCGGTCGCGTGGGCGAAACGGTTGCGGCAAAGGGCGTAACAGTAGTTGATGATGGCACGATTGAGAATCGTCGTGGTTCACTCAGTATTGATGATGAAGGCACGCCAACCAATTGCACCACGCTTATCGAAGATGGCGTGCTAAAAGGTTATATGCAAGACAAACTCAATGCGCGTTTAATGGGCGAGAAGTCCACAGGCAACGGTCGCCGCGAATCTTACGCGCATCTACCCATGCCGCGCATGACCAATACTTACATGCTACCAGGTAATGATGATCCTGAAGAAATTATCGCCTCGGTTAAAGACGGTTTGTATGCAGTTAACTTTGGTGGCGGACAGGTGGATATTACTTCGGGCAAGTTTGTATTCTCAGCATCAGAAGCATACTTGATCGAAAACGGCAAAGTTACCAAGCCTGTAAAAGGCGCAACGCTTATTGGTAATGGCCCTGATGTTTTAACCCGCGTTTCGATGATTGGTAATGATTTGGCGTTAGATGCAGGTGTCGGTGTGTGTGGCAAAGCAGGGCAAAGCGTGCCAGTCGGGGTAGGGCAACCAACCTTGAAAATAGATGGTTTAACCGTTGGGGGGACAGAAGCATGAACGCATCAGAAGTCCAAATAACAAATAATGAAATGTGCGAAGTCTCTGAGCTTGTGTTAAAGCTGGCCAAAAAATACGGCGCAGCCAATGCAGAATTAAGCCTTAATCGTGGCGCAGGTTTATCGGTAGAAATTCATAAAAACCAAGTTGATAAACTAGAATACAACCGCGATCAAGGCTTGAGCCTTACGGTTTACATGGGAAAGAATGGTAAAAATCAAGGTTCGGCAACCACGGGCGATTTATCCTCACAAGCGATTGAAGACACCGTAAAAGCCGCCTGTAATATTGCAAAATACACAGGCGAAGATATATACACCGGCTTGGCAGATGCCGATATGATGTTGTCGAACAGTGACAATAAAGACGATCTCGATTTATACCATCCGTGGGATTTAAGTGCAGAACAAGCTATTGAAATTGCCCGCGAATGTGAAGCCTCCGCACTTGGTTTTGATAAACGCATCATCAATTCAGACGGTGCAAGCATCAGCACTTACAGCGGCATCGGGCTAATCGCCAACACCAACGGCTTCACAGGCATAATGCCATCCAGCCGTCACAGTTTGAGTTGTTCGGTTATCGGACAAAAAGATGGCGACGAAACGGCGACAAATGATATGCAACGCGATTATTGGTACAGCAGTACCCGCGTGCGCGCAGAATTAGAATCGCCTGAAACGGTAGGTATAAAATCAGCGGAAAGAACTTTAGCGCGACTAGGTGGTGAGAAAATCAGCACACGCAAAGCTAACGTACTGTATTCGTCAGAAATGTCGCGTAGCATCATCGGACACTTTACCAGCGCAATTGGCGGTGGCTCGCAATACCGAAAATCCACCTACCTGCTAGATTGTGTCGATGAAAAAGTCTTCCCAGATTTTATCCATTTGCACGAACAGCCGCACATCAAACAAGCTTTCGGCAGTAGCTATTTCGATAAAGAAGGAGTAGCCACCAGCAACCGAGATATAGTGGTAGATGGTGTAGTTCAAAACTATATTATGGGCAGTTATTCAGCGCGCCAGCTAGGTTTAAAAAGCACCGCAAATTCAGGCGGAACACACAACCTAACGCTAGACTCAACCGGTCAAAGCTTTGAAGAATTACTCAAAATGCTAGGCACAGGCTTCTATGTAACCGAGCTAATCGGTAGCGGCATAAACGGCATAACAGGCGACTATTCACGCGGCGCGGCAGGTTTCTGGGTAGAAAATGGTGAAATACAATTCCCTGTAGAAGAAGTTACCGTGGCAGGAAACTTAAAAGATATGTTGCAGAATATTGTAGCGGTTGGCACAGACGTGGACTTGCGCGGCGGCACGCGCACAGGTTCTATTTTGGTAGAAGGGATGATGGTTGCTGGGGCTTGATGGTTTTTATAACGAGATATAAATAAGAGTACAAAAAAGTACACCCCCTAAAATAGCCCTTTTTTAGCTGTTTTTGCTAAAAATGACCAAAAAGCCAAAAGCAATCAAAAACACCCTAAAATAGGGGGTGTACTTTTTTAAGTGTTATTTGGCAAATAAACATCATAACGCGTTGATTTACCCGAAATTTCAAAACTAGGCTCTA
>CAYOHT010000240.1:0-3076 GCA_964403815.1 uncultured Cocleimonas sp. | reverse complement strand
CTATAGTCAGAAAGTATCTTCTCGTACTCTACCTTAAATAGACCAAAGGCTAAAGTAAATACACTATTCGTAGTTTCCTGCAACTCAATGTAAGGTCCGAAGTCTTTTTCAAATATAGACTGTACTTGACTACCTACAGCAACATCTACAGTGGTTTCAAATACCGTAGATATAGGTAAGTTACCTTCTATTTTTATATTATGTAGAGGTATAGTCTTCAGCATATTTTGTACACCTATAGCACTACCCTTACCTTGGTTATAATCTACTGTGTTTTCACCTGGAACTTTGAACTTAGTTATAACCTTTGTCATGCTAGTAAGTAACTTATACTCAAAGCTATCAGTATCCTTTAAATCAGCCTTAACTAACTTATTAACTATATCCTTAATAACTTCCTGTGCTAAGTTCTCTCTTATACTCTTTATACTAGCAGCGTAGTTAAATACCATGAAAGGACTTTTAAACATAGATCTCAGTTCTTTACTTACCTTTCCCCCTATAGTGCTAGGTATCAACAGGTTTATATTAGTACCCATAGCATCAGATTTGCCTTTACGCCTATGTATGTACTTACTTAGCATACCTGTACGTTTAAATAACTCCTCATTAGCTACAATAGGTAATTTACTATCTTTCCCCTCCGTATATATCTTAACTAAGTAATTAGCTATGCCTTTAGAGCTAATCTTATTTATACCCTTAGCTAAACTTTGGTAATTATCGTGGAAGTCCTTATCTCCACCTATTAACTCATTAAGACTGTCTTTACCTTTTACTACACCAACTTTCTCTAATAGTGGCATTAAGTTATTAAGTATAGGGAACTGAAGCAACTTTATCGCAAAACCACTAGTTGCAGCATCCATTTCAGCACTTAAACTACTAGTAAATGATGGACTTTTAGCTTTCTTTAAGAAATCAATGCCTTGTACTAAATGCCCTAAATGCTCAATAGTTACTACATGATTATCTAACGTAAACTTAGATGCACCCTTTTTAAGTAATTTTTTCTCCATCTTAGATACCTCCTTACCAGACATACCTAATAACTCTAAGGCAAAGGATTCTACCTCTTTAGTACCCACCTTATCAACCTCCATACCAAAGGCCTGGGCTAATGCGTAGTGTACTCTGTCAGTAATGTCTTTATCGTCCCCATCTACCTCTACACTAAAAGCACCACCCTTAGATGTGTATTGTAAATTATGTTCTTTTGGTGTAACTAAAAACCTATGTAATTTATCTACTTGTGGGTTTAACCCATTAGAGTCTATAAAAAACCTTCTGTTAGCTGAGTAGAAGTAGTTAAAGAATATATCATTATCTACATCACCAGATTTTACAAACATACGTAACTCGTCTAAAGACTTCTCTACCTCTCTATTAGTTACCTCTACTATCTGTTTATCTTCCCAAGATAGTGATTTATACTTAGCTGAACCTTCTTCTACGTAACCTAAATGGCCTTTTATTACATCTTTATCATAAGATAAGAAATTAGAAATAAGAGTTGCGTCCGCCTTCCAAGCTTCTTTCATTAGGTTAGTTAAAGACTCCTGTGCTTTCTTATGTACCTTAGCACCAACTTTATCATTCCTTATCTTAGAAGCCTTACTAGCTATAACCTTGTCACTTGACACTTTAGTAGAATAACTCTTTCTTAGTGTGCCTATCTTAGGTAGGCTCTCTTCTACTGTATTAAATAAGTCCTCAAAGTCTACATCAAAATCCTCATCATAGGATATAAACTTAGTTCTAGTTTTAGTGTCTTTTATGTCTGTAACATTCTTACCTAACTTATTAACTAGCTCTACAGTACTAACACTAGTAGCCTCAAATACTTTAGCTTCTACTCCAGCTAGTATAGCCATGTTACCTAAATCAGCTAATAACGCATCATAGTTCTGTGCATCTACATCCTCTAGTGCTTTAGAGGTAATACCTAAATAATCTGCTACCATTTTACCTAACGTATTACCTAAAGACTTCTGTAACATACCTTTATCTTCTAAATACCTAACTAAGTCATTATCTACCCTACTCTCCTCTATACCAAACATCCGAGCTACATCTTCTTTAGATTTATACCCCGGGGTAAGTTTATGCTTGTCTATCTTAAGAATTTCACCTATAGATAACCCTATAGCTGTAGATACATTTGTATTTACATTCCCTTCTTTATCAAATAATAACCCCCTAGCTGGAGAGTCTAACGCATCGTAATCTATGCTACTACTAGGTGTAGTTAGTTTCTTTATAATACCCTTAACTAGTGGTGTAGTAACATCTTCTATTGAAGATAAGTGAGCTATACTTTCTGGTTTAAATGTATTAAGTATAGTGTCTTTACCTTTAGTTATAATATCATCTATATCTAATACTGCTTTAGTTATAAACTCACCTTCTACACCTTTATTAAGACTAGTAGAAAACTTAGATTTATTACCTGCAGACTTAGTAACATAAACAGGCTTACTACCTTTAGATGAAGAAGTCTCAATTATACGAG
Organism: uncultured Cocleimonas sp.; assembly: GCA_964403815.1. Lineage (GTDB taxonomy): Bacteria > Pseudomonadota > Gammaproteobacteria > Thiotrichales > Thiotrichaceae > Cocleimonas. Next base: position 564 of record CAYOHT010000240.1, on the reverse strand, counting down.
AAATCTCCGAACCTGCAGCAACACCTCTATCTTTCAAGAAGCTACTAAGTTCGTTATCATTATCTTGAAATTTAGCCCACTCCTCTAGTATACTTTCCGTATCTACTACACTTTCCGATTTCAAGTTATACAGATTATCTACATAAGCTATAAACTCCGAATTCTTATGTAAATTAGCTAGTTTCTTATCTCTACTTAAAGCTAACTTTACTTTCTCTTCAGTGGTGTTACTAGTGTACACAGCGTTACTTACTACTTTGGCTACTTTACTACCTATGTTATTAAAGTAACTATTTATGTTTTTGTCTATAGCGTCACTAGATAATCCATCTCTAATAAACTCTGCCTTTACACTCTCCTTAGCTACTTTTAATCTACCCTTATCTCCAGTAAGCCCACTCATAACCAACTCTTCGTACCTAACTTGTGTCTCAGCATCCTTCTTGTCTGCTATAGCCTTGTTCTTAGCGTTTTGCTTCTTAATAACTACTTCTTCCCCTTTAGGTACATACATAGTCTTTAGCTTACCATTAGAATCAGGCTTCTTTACTTTTACATAACCTA
>CAYOHT010000239.1:0-3079 GCA_964403815.1 uncultured Cocleimonas sp. | reverse complement strand
ATGAATATTGGGTGTCCAGTCGCCTTCTTCACGGGAATAATCCAGATACAACATGGAGGCGACTGCATCAACACGAATCCCATCAATATGAAATTCCTCAATCCAGAACATGGCGCTGGAGATCAGGAAGTTTTTCACTTCATTACGCCCAAAATCAAAAATCAATGTCCCCCAATCGCGATGTTCACCACGTTTGGGATCGGCGTGTTCATAGAGTGGAGCACCATCAAAGTTGGACAGCGCCCATTCATCACGCGGAAAGTGAGCGGGAACCCAGTCGAGAATGACGCCAATATTGTGTTGATGCAGATAATCAACGAAGTAGCGAAAATCGTCCGGCGTACCGAAGCGCGAAGTGGGTGCGAAATAGCCTGTTACTTGATAGCCCCAGGAATCGTCCAGCGGATGCTCAGTAATGGGGAGTAACTCGATATGTGTGAATCCCAGTGGCTGAACGTATTCAACCAGATGCCGGGCCAAATCTCGATAATTCAGGAATTCGTTCTTCTCATCTCGTCGCCATGACCCCAGGTGGACTTCATAAACTGACACCGGGGCATGTTGCCAATCCAGCTGTTGACGTGCGGCCAGCCAGCTTTCATCTGACCAGCTGTAGGTCACGGCATCTTGCGTCAGAGAGGCAGTATTCGGACGCATTTCAAACGCTTGGCCGTAAGGGTCGGTTTTTTCGATAACGTTATCGCTGTCCCGATTTACCAGCTCAAATTTATAAGCACTGCCAGCCTCAAGCTCAGGGATGAACAACTCCCAGATGCCACTGCCGCCCCGGCTGCGCATGGGATGACGAACCCCGTTCCACTGATTGAAATCACCAATGACACTGACCCGACCCGCATTGGGTGCCCAGGTGGCAAACAACACACCTGTAATACCGTCAATCGTTTTTGCCTGAGCACCGAGGTGCCTGTAAATATGCAGATGCTGGCCTTCACCAAATAGATGCAAATCAAATTCGGGAATTTGGGGCGCGAAACTATAGGGATCGTAGAATCCGTACTGATGTCCGGTTTTATCCACTGCATCCAGCCGATAGTGATCAGGCAGCGTGCCACTGGGAGCTGTCAGGCAGAAAAAATCACTTCCTGCTACCCGTTCCATAGGGGTGTTTTCCAGCTGCAACGATTCAATATGTGGTGCAAAAAGCATGACTTGATCATGACCTTTTCCCCGCGCATGTCGGCCAAGAATAGAAAATGGATCGTGTAAACGGCCTTTAATCAGTCGTTGTTGATCATCGGAGAGCTCAGAGATTGCCAAATGAATATTCCAATTGTAGTTTTACGTAAATCACTAGTGTGAACAGGTTATTGCGGACAAACTATCTTATTTTTGATTCGGGTCAATTAAAAAGATAATAAATTACGTAATATTACCCACTAGTACAATCAATATGAGTACAATCAATATGCTTTGATGGAGTACTAGCCCGGATATTGCATGAATTACACGAGTTCTCGCTTGTCTATTGATTCCACAAGGAATTCTTTTCACTTGCCCGTAATCACCGATACGAGACGCATGAAAACAATCCCTTGTAAAATCAATATCCTGCGCGATAATCACGTGAATTCATGCAATATCCGGGCTAGCAGGAGTTCCGATCTATGCTTCAGCAAAGTCGATGCCTCTGCCAGATAATATGTATGCCGATAAGGATTGTCGGTCAAGCAGTTCGAGTCAAACAGACTCTTAGCATTTCAAGGGAAAAATGAAAAATGTTACATAACCCGACGCCACGTTTTGTAAGTCGAATTACTAAGGAAACAATTGCACTGGTACTTGCTGGCGGTCGTGGTTCTCGCTTGCGAGAGATGACCATGTGGCGCGCTAAACCCGCTGTGCCATTTGGTGGCAAGTTTCGAATTATTGATTTTGTATTGTCGAACTGCATCAACTCCGGGGTGCGTCGCGTCGGCGTCATTACCCAATACAAGGCTCACTCTCTGATTCGACATATACAGAGTGGCTGGGGGTTTTTGCGTGGTGAATTTGGTGAATTTATTGATCTGATGCCTGCCCAGCAGCGAATCCAGTCTTCCTGGTATCAGGGAACAGCCGATGCGATTTTTCAGAATCTTGATATTATTCGTGAGTCTAATGCCAAATACATTCTGATTCTCGCAGGTGACCATGTGTACAAGATAGACTACGGTCCAATGATCGCCGCGCATGTTGACAAGGAAGCGGATTTGACCGTGGGTTGTTATGAAGTTTCAGTAGAAAACGCAACTGAGTTTGGTGTCATGAGTGTCGATGACAACAACCAGATTTTGGAGTTTACTGAAAAACCGGAAGAGCCGGATACGATTCCGGGAAAGCCGGATACAGCACTTGCTTCAATGGGGTTCTATGTGTTTTCAGCGGACTTTCTGTATGACAAAGTGATTCAGGATCAAAACGATCCATTCTCAGATCATGACTTTGGCAAAAACATTATTCCGTTAGCCGTCAAGGAAGCTAGAGCATTTGCTTATGCCTCGATGGATGAAAAAACAGGTAAACAAAACTATTGGCGCGATGTAGGTACCATTGATGCCTTCTGGCAGGCCAATCTGGAATTAATTGGTATCGAGCCTGAATTGAACCTGTATGACAAGGATTGGCCAATCTGGACCTATCAAACTCAGGCACCCCCTGCAAAGTTTGTTTTTAATGATTCAGAGAGGCGTGGCTGTGCGGTTGATTCGATGGTTTCAGGCGGATGTATCGTTTCTGGTGCGCATGTTGAGCACTCACTGTTATTTTCCAATGTTCACGTTCAGCAAGGCAGTGAGATTCTCAATTCGGTAATTTTGCCAGACGTTTCCATTGGACAAAATTGTAAAATTCAAAACGCTGTGATTGACCGTGGTTGTGAGATTCCTGATGGAACTGAGATTGGTCACAACCTTGCTGACGATAAAAAGAATTACCGAGTCAGCGCTAAAGGCGTAATTTTGGCAACTCCCGAAAGTTTTGGTAAAAAACTACACCGAGTTCTTTAGAATAAATCAGAATGATACCTATCCCGGATATTGCATGAATTACACGAGTTCTCGCTTGTCTATTGATTCCACAA
>CAYOHT010000238.1:0-3095 GCA_964403815.1 uncultured Cocleimonas sp. | reverse complement strand
GATTACCGCATTATGACCACAAAAGGTCGTGTCGGATTGCCAGAAATTAATTTGGGAATCTTCCCCGGTTGGGGCGGTAGTTTCCGTCTGCCACGTTTGATTGGTTTGGATAACGCATTTAAATGGATTGCAATGGGCAAGCCACAACGCCCAGCGGATGCGCTTAAAGAAGGCGGTGTTGATGCCGTTGTAGAGCCTGATAAATTATATGATGCTGGCATCAAGTTGCTAGAGCGTTGCATGGCTGGTGAGATGGGTTACGAGGCTCGTCGCGAAGAAAAGCGTAACGGCATCAAGCTGAACCAAATGGAACAGCTCATGGCGTTTGAAACAGCGCGCGGCATGATTTTAGGCAAAGCTGGCCCACATTACCCGGCGCCAAAGATTATGCTTAATGCCATGCAAAAACACGCCAATATGCATCGCGACGAAGCGATGGTTGTTGAGGTAAGAGGCTTTGTAAAAGCGGCGCGCACTGATGTTGCCGCAAATTTAGTGGGTTTGTTTTTAAACGACCAAGCGCTAAAACGCCAAGCATCAAAACTCACAAAAATCGCATCAGAAGTAAAAACGGCTTCGGTATTAGGTGCAGGCGTTATGGGCGGTGGTATTGCATATCAAAGTGCGTTGAAAGGCACACCAATCATCATGAAAGACATTAATGATGAAGCACTTGAGCTTGGCATGAAAGAGGCCAAAAAGTTATTAGCCAAACGCGTAAAACGCGGAATAATGACCCAAGAAGTGATGATGGATACGCTTTCACGCATCAACACCACGCTGACTTATGGTGATGTTGCCAATACCGATATTGTGGTTGAAGCGGTTGTCGAAAACGTCAATATCAAAAAATCGGTATTGGCAGAGCTTGAAGGTATTGTCAGCAAAGACACGATTCTTGCATCAAACACGTCAACCATTTCAATCACCGAGTTAGCCACTGCAACCAAGCACCCAGAGCGTGTTTGTGGAATGCACTTTTTCAACCCAGTGCCACTCATGCCACTGGTTGAAGTTATTCGTGGTGAAAAGTCATCCGATGAAACCATTGCCACAACGGTCGCTTACGCGCTGGCGATTGGTAAAAAGCCGATTGTAGTGAATGACTGCCCAGGCTTTATGGTAAATCGCGTTTTATTCCCATACCTCAATGCGTTTGAAAAGCTCGTCAATGATGGTGCTGATTTCTTACACATTGATAAAGTCATGGAGCGCTTTGGTTGGCCAATGGGCCCTGCTTATTTGTTAGATGTTGTAGGGCTTGATGTAGCTTGTCATGGTTCTGCGGTGATGGCAGAAGGCTTTCCTGATCGCATGAAAATTGATTTTAATTCGGCAACCGAAGCGATGTTTAAAGAGAAACGCTTGGGGCAAAAATCAGGCAGTGGCTATTATAGCTACGAGACAGATAGACGTGGCAGATTACAAAAGAAGGTGGATAAAGAAGCGATTGCGATGGTGGCAAAAACTTCTAGCGCAATACGCCAAGCCGATGAGTTTAGCGATGAAGAAATTGTTGAGCGCATGATGTTATCACTGTGTTTAGAAGTGGTGCGTTGTTTGGAAGATAAGATTGTCGATTCACCAGAATCAGCCGATATGAGTTTGATTTGGGGTATAGGCTTCCCACCTTTCAGAGGAGGTGCTTTGCGTTATATTGATTCAATCGGAACGAAGGAATTTGTCACTATGGCGGAAAAGTACGCTGATTTAGGCGAAGCTTACAAAGTACCAAAATTACTTGCCGATATGGCATCAAATGATCTGAAGTTTTTTGGAGATAAGTCATGAGCGCTCTTAATAAAAAATTAAACCCAAGAGATGCAGTAGTCGTCGATGGTGTAAGAACACCCATGGGTCGTTCAAAAAATGGTATGTACCGCGTAACCCGTGCAGAAAATTTATCGGCACACTTAGTTGAAGCGCTATTTGATCGTAACGAAGGATTAGACCCTGCAAAGGTTGATGACGTGATTTGGGGCTGTACCTACCAAACGCTAGAACAAGGTTTTAACGTTGCGCGCGTAATGGCATTGCTTACACGTTTGCCGCATACCGTGCCAGCTCAAACAGTCAATCGTTTATGTGGATCATCCATGCAGGCAATTCACACTGCCGCGCAAGGCATCCAATCAGGCAATGGTGATTTTTATATCATCGGCGGTGTCGAGCACATGGGACATATCCCGATGACGCACGGTGTTGATCTAAATCCAAGTTTTGCAAAACACGCGGCAATGGCATCGAATATGATGGGACTGACAGCGGAAATGTTAGCCGTTCAACATGGCATAACACGCGAAGCACAAGATGCTTTCGGCGCACGCTCACATCAATTTGCACACGCGGCGGCAGAAGCAGGAAAGTTTGATAATGAAATAGTACCAACACCCGGACACGATGCAGACGGCTTGCCACAAATATGTACAAAAGATGAAGTGATTCGCCCTGATACGACGATAGAAACATTGGCAGGCTTGCGCCCTGTGTTCAACCCAAAAGGCGGAACGGTTACGGCAGGTACATCATCTGCATTATCAGACGGTGCATCAGCCATGATTATTATGTCGGCACAAGCAGCATCCGAGGCTGGCTTAACGCCAATCGCAAGAATAACTTCAATGGGTTTAGCGGGAGTAGACCCAGCAATTATGGGTTATGGTCCTGTGCCCGCATCACAAATAGCGTTGAAAAAAGCAGGTTTGTCAGCCAATGATATTGACGTGTGGGAATTAAACGAAGCCTTTGCCGCTCAATCACTACCTGTGCTGAAAGACTTAGGCATCATGGATGTGATGGATGAAAAAGTGAATCTCAACGGTGGAGCAATCGCTCTTGGGCATCCGCTAGGTTGTTCTGGTTCGCGTATTTCAACAACCTTGATGAATGTAATGAAAGAGAAAGATGCTACCTTTGGTTTAGCGACGATGTGTATTGGTCATGGGCAGGGTATTGCGACGGTATTTGAGAGGCTATAAGTTATTATGTAGGACTGCATACATAAATGTTAGCAGTCGTTAAAAAACTAACGAGCTATCATTCAAAAGTGGGGGTGTGTGTTTGACAGACCCAACAGAACTACGCTTAGTCTATCG
>CAYOHT010000237.1:0-3200 GCA_964403815.1 uncultured Cocleimonas sp. | reverse complement strand
ATTAAACAACTTATGGCGATAAGCGCTAACTTGTATTTCCCTTTATAAAGAGTAACAAGCCCAAATAAAATGTAGTACCAAAACTCATAGGCTAAAGACCACAATGGCTGGTTTGAGAAAAACTGGATACTCACAAACCATGATTCTTGTAAAAAGAAAATATGCGATATAAATCGAATAAGTAGGCTGTCAGTAGGGATTACGCCTTCATAAATATTTGGGTTGATAAATAAGCTACCAGTAAGGTCAAGAATTATAGTAAGTAGCCAAGCCACTAACATCACGCTGTAAAGTCTTGCAAACCGATGCTTTAAGTAAATACTAAAGGTTTTTTCACGTTGGTCTGCTACAAAAGCAATAACATACCCAGAGAGAATGAAAAAACCCATCACTGCAAAGTGACCATAGTTTAGAAATACAGGAAAAACATCATTGTTGTACATTGAGAGATGCTGAAATAGCACAGCAAAGGATGCGACAACACGGATAATATCTAGATAATTTGAAAGTTTTTTATCCATGTTAATTGTTATCTCTTATTTTTTCTTATATTGCGTGACTTTAGAGCTTCTAACAAGTTGTATACGCCATACGAGGCATAAAGCAAAATAACCGGAATAATGGGAACTCGCATTCTTGAATCTGTAGCAATATGGCCTGTTGAGATTAATATAAAATAAACAATGGATCCCAACATCAATACATGAATAACACGGTGTTGCTGCGTTGCTCTTTTTACAGCGTACAGGTAGCCAGTGGCAAAAAGAATGTAACTGAATAAAACAAAAGCAATACCGTAAGCTATAAGTGCGATGTACCATGGTTTATGCTGCTTATCATTGTTGGCTGTGGCTATTTCTCCTTTATTTTTATTATCATAATACATTGCTTGGCTAGCTAACCCTGGGCCTAGGATGATTGCTTTTAAGCCAATAACAGAAAGCTTTAAGTAACTCTTAAAATCACCCAAAATTATTTCTTTTGCGAGCATTGACTCTGCATCTGCACGTTTTTTTGGCGTGTTCATTTCAGCAAGGGGAGGAAGTTTTTTTATGATTTTTTGCTGCGCTTGTTCTTCGCTTAATGATTCACTAATTTGTAATACTCCCTTTGCTTTCCAGTAAAGCATTGTTTCGCTCATGGCATTATTTAAGGCATAAATACCTGTAAGGTCAGCATTTCTAGTTTTCCAAGCAGTGGTGGTCAACAAAAAGGGAGTTAGGATTAGCGCTAAAATTATAAATAGCTTGGGCCATGTTTGAGTAATATGTGGCTTGAAGATGATTAGTCCTAAAATAATACAAAGCACTAAGTAATAACTGATTGGCCTAGTCATGGTTGCTAAAGTTATTATGATGCCAAAGGTTAGTGCCCATTTGTATTCTTTTTGTGAGGTGATTAATTTTACGAGCGCCAATAGAGAGCTGATTAAAAAAAAACTAAAAAGTGTCTCGCTTAATATTATTTGCGAATAAAGAATTTGTAAGGGCTCTATTGTCATCAGAGTAGCGGCTATTAGAGCTACTTGCTGGTTCCATAGCTGTTGCGCTAAAAAATAAAGGATTAGTATTGATAATACACTGACAATAATTTGCAAGATGATAAGCGTATAGCGGTTATTTAAACCAAATGTTTTGTAGACTCCAGCGATAAAAAGAGAGTATACAGGTGTGGTGCTTAGTGTGGTTGTTTGTGGTGACATAGGGTTAATAGCTAGGGTCCCATGTTCTAAGAGGTGTAGTGCTGGCTCCTCATAACGCCTCGTGTCATTTTGTTGAACGCTAATTGGCGATAGATTATAAACTTGACTAAATATTCCCATTCTACTGGTAGTGGCGATAGTTAATATAGTAATGAGGAGGAGCAAGTATTTGAGCTGAGACTGGCTGTTAGGCTGTAGCATTCTAGAGTCTTTTTTAGTAAGTTGAAATTGTATTATTCTGAGCATTTCTAGATTTATATGCCCAACTTGCCATTGCTGCCATAGCGAGCAACATATGAAATCCATCTAAAACATTATGGCTTGCGAACCCTATAAAGAGTAAAAACACAGCAAAAGCAACGCCTGTTCTTTTTGCTTCTCCTTCGGCCTTCCAAAGAATGCTTAAGATGAGTAAAGGGTATATAAACAAGCCCAGCAAGCCATATTCGGCTAAATTCATTAAGAAAATATTATGCGTGGAAAAATCAAACTCCCAGTGATGAGTAGCACTATGACCAGCGCCAAAAAAAGGATTCTCTGCAAAGTAATTGAAACCTGCTTGCATGACAATAAAGCGATCACTTGCACTGCCATCTGAAAGAGAGTGGGTGTTCGAAGTAAAGAAATCGAGTCTAGCCAGTATAGCCTCTGCATCCTCTCCTAGACTAAAACTGATGAATGTGATTAATATTGGCAGCAAAATTGCAATTGTTATGCCTAAAGTAATGCCAATAGTGGTTGCCGTTTTTTTATTGATTGCTTTTGTCATGGTCATAATAGCTACAACAACGAACCAAGAAGCGATGGCAGATCGGGAGAATGTTGGGATGAGCCCTAAGAGTACAGTGAATAAAAAAACGGCTTTGAATTTTTTAGGTACTACCCCGTAGGATAAAATCATGCCTAGTATTAGGGCCTCTCCAGCTCCATTTGAGTTAGGATAAAACCCTGTTGATCGCCCAATAATTTTAGTTTTCGAGCCAAAGGAGTAAAAGGCTTCTGGATTAAAAAACTCGTAAATATGATTGAATGTAGCGAGAAGAGTTACAAATAAAATAGCGTTTCTTGCTGTACTTAACCGGTTGTCATCAAAATAAAACAGTGTGGCAAGCGTAAAAATATAAACTATTGATATGGCTATGTCAGTGACGTTGTCTGGTGTCGCATAGGAGTTTGGTAGGAGAATCCAAATAAGGTTAATGACAAGATAAAAAAGAATCCAGCGATATAAAGGTAGTTCAATGAAGTAAGTAAGAGACTTTTCATAGATCAACGCAAGCCCCATAGTTAGCCCAAGACTCATGACCATAAAACCTAAGTAATTATAGGCGTACGACAGAATATAAGAGTAGTAGACGGCTACTATGAAAAATATAATTATTTTATGAAATTTATTGTTATACATGTTCTTTAAAGTTGTTTAACAGTCCTTTAAGTTTTTAGTGGGTACTGATTAAAGTCCAAATCCGCCGATAGTTTCCGCTAAGACCGAAGCAAT
>CAYOHT010000236.1:0-3230 GCA_964403815.1 uncultured Cocleimonas sp. | reverse complement strand
CCAAATTAATTTCTGGCAATCCGACACGACCTTTTGTGGTCATAATGCGGTAATCAGTACTTAATGGAAGCTCAAATCCACCACCCAATGCAACGCCGTTAATAGCTGAAACTGTAGGGAAGGGAAAATCTTCCATCGTCGCAAATACTTTATGAACATCAAGCAGGCGATCTTCAAACTCTTCTTCTGGCAATCCAAACCAGCCGATAAACTCTGTAATATCAGCGCCAACAATAAAGTCTTTTTTAGCACTGGTGAGTAGTAAACCTTTAACAGATGAATCATTGCCTATAGCGGCAATCGCCTCTTTAAACTCTGAAATTGTTTTCAAGTCGAGTTTATTGATGGGTAAATCTTGGCGGTCAAAATTTAGTTCCGCACCACCGTTATCCAGCTTTTTAACTGTTAGGCTTTGTCCTTCAAAAATCATTTACTACTCCTTCGATTTATACTCTTTTTCGATTTATACTCTTTAAAGAAGTGTAGTTCAGTCTATGAATAATGCTTGTGGATATAATATATAAAAGCACACCCCCCCACTTTTACATGATGTTTGTTAGCTTATGTATGGTTTCCCGTTGATAACTATTTGGACAAGTCGATGATTTCAGGATTTGCAGCTAAAGAATTTATAACATCCTCAAGCCCTTCTGCAAAATCTGCATTCACAGCAACCTCACCAATGGCTTGTATGAGGTCAGAATAAAATTCTTTGTCTCCTGTCAATCTATACCAGAAATCTTGACCAATATAGATAGGGTAATCATATTGGCTAGTAATTCTTTTGTAATGACCATTTAAGCTATCTTTGTCTCCGTAAATAATACCGACAACCATATCCGCATGAGTAATGCGAAGGTTATTTGTCCGACCAAGGTTTATAACGCCTTTAAAGTGTCCTGCAATAGTTTCAACATCATCTTTGTTTATTGTATTTGGCCCAGATTTTAGCTGGCAGTAAATTTTATTTCCATTTAATTGATCTTCAAATTCAATATCAATGCCAGCCGTGGTACTTCCAAAAGACGAAAGAACATCATTAGTAAAGTTTTGTATATTCGTACCAAAAGAGGTAGTGATAGATGTACCTAGTATGCGTGGATAAATAAGAGCTTTAGCAATACTTTTAGGCTTGGTATTACCTGTTAGAAAGTTTGATAAGTAAACGGCTAAGAATGGATTGATATTAAATTCAGAAGAGTCAGCAAGCTTCTTGGTATTCAATACATGATTTTCTGCAATAGTTTCTGAAAACCACTTTTGCGCTTTTTTTAAAATTAACTCTTTTTCTGCTTGATTCATTTTTAAAACCGTCTAATATTAGTAACCATGTATAATGTTGGTAAACCTTGATATGGAAAAAATATATTCTTTAGCGGAAACAGCCGAATTATTATCTGTTTCAAAACAAACTCTCAGGCGCTGGGATGAAGCTGGAAAACTAAAGCCAATTAGGTCGCCAAGCAACTATAGAACTTATTCATCAAAATCTTTAACGCCCTATATTGGCACAAATGATAACTCATGTGTAAGAGAAACGAAGGCAGATTACTATGCTATTAAAAAGTACTCCGTATTAGAGTTATTTGCGGGTGCTGGTGGTTTAGCATTAGGACTAGAAAAGGCAGGTTTATCATGCAAGTTATTGAATGAAATAGATCGTTGGGCTTGTAAAACACTTCGTAAAAATAGACCGAATTGGAATGTTATTGAAGGTGATGTTTCGAAAGAATCATTTACACATTTAAAAGGTCAAGTTGACATTGTTACTGGTGGATTTCCTTGTCAATCATTTAGCTATGCAGGAAAAAAACGAGGATTAGATGATGCAAGAGGTACATTGTTTTACGAGTTTGCAAGAACCGTTAAAGAAGTTGAGCCTCTTATTTGTGTTGGTGAGAATGTAAGAGGGCTTGTTAGTCACGATAAAGGTCAAACATTAGAATCAATGATTCGTATTTTGGAAGATTTGGGCTATGACGTTTTACCACCTCAAGTTTTAAAGGCTGTATTTTATAATGTTCCTCAAAAAAGAGAGCGTTTAATAATAATTGGTATTAAAAAAGGAACAGGAATTAATTTTACTTACCCAACTCCTAACCCAGAAATGTCAATTTTATCAGAAGCACTAAAAGCGGGAAGCTTATACGATACAAATGTCCCAACCTCTGCTGGGCAAACCTATCCAGATAGAAAAAAAGAGATTATGGATATGATTCCACCTGGCGGATATTGGCGTGATTTACCACTAGATATCCAAAAAGAATATATGCTAAAAAGTTTTTATTTGGGAGGTGGAAAAACAGGTATGGCGCGTAGAATAAGTTGGGATGAACCATCGCTAACATTAACTACTTCTCCAGCGCAAAAGCAAACTGAAAGATGCCACCCCGATGAAACACGACCTTTTCAAGTAAGAGAGTACGCAAGAATTCAAACTTTCCCTGATGATTGGGAGTTTGAAGGAAGTACCAACCAAATTTATAAACAAATAGGAAATGCTGTGCCTGTTAATTTGGCGTATGCGATAGGGAAGGAGCTTGTCAAATCCCTTAATGCTTACACTGTAAAAACAGAACTCAAACATAAATATCAAGAAGCAGAAGTTGAGCATGACAAAGCTGCGATGCAAGTAAACTTATTTGAAACAATATAATTTACTTAAATAAAAAGCACACCCCCCTACTTTTACATGATGTATTTCCTTGTGTAAGTGTGACTACTTCTACAGTATAATTCTCGCTTTTAATGTACTCACAGGCTTTATCTGCTTATGTCGGCATCGATACAACCCACAACAACCTACGACACCTCTACTTTTCAAGGTCTGATTTTTGCGTTGCAAGATTATTGGGCAAAGCAAGGTTGTACGATTTTACAACCTTACGATATGCCGATGGGTGCGGGCACGGATAACCCAAATACCTTCTTGCGCGCGATTGGTCCTGAGCCATGGAATGCGGCTTTTGTGCAACCTTCACGCCGTCCTACTGATGGGCGTTATGGTGAGAACCCCAATCGCTTGCAACGCTTTTATCAATTTCAGGTGATTATGAAGCCGTCTCCTTTGGAGATTCAGGAATTATATCTTGGCTCATTAAAAGCTTTAGGTTTTGATCCGCTAGAACATGATATTCGTTTTGTGGAAGACAACTGGGAATCACCTACGCTTGGCGCTTGGGGCTTGGGTTGGGAAGTTTGGCTTAACGGCATGGAGGTAACTCAGTTCA
>CAYOHT010000235.1:0-3270 GCA_964403815.1 uncultured Cocleimonas sp. | reverse complement strand
CGCGCATACGCTTCGTTATAAAAAATATTTTAGAAAACGCAATTAAATACCAAGGTGATAAACAAAAATCCATTCTCATCGAAACTCAAAAAGGTAAAAAAAATATAACACTGAAAATAACAGATTATGGCGCAGGAATAGCCGCCGAACATATTCCAAGGCTCACCGAGCCTTTCTATCGAGTAGATCCATCAAGGCAACGAAAAACAGGTGGTTTTGGTTTGGGATTATATCTTTGCAAGCTCATTGCCGAAGCACACAAAGGCAGTTTTTTAATAGAAAGCGAGCTAAGCAAGGGAGCAAGTATCAGCGTGATTCTTCCTCAAAGAAGCGACTGGATTAAAAAATTAAATGATTAGCGCTCTATTTTCAAATAAACTCCCAAGGAGATTTTAGTGATTGGCAGAAATATAAACACGCTTCAAAAGCTGTCTAACGCTATTCAAGTATCAATGAAGAGGAGCAATAGCTCCATCGTGTTGGATGATCTAGCAACCTTGATAGCCGTTGGTGTTTGGGCGGATAAAAAGATAAAAGAAGAAGAGTTGGTAGAAGGCGAATCAATCGTTGAAAGTGTTTTGCACAATAGCAATGATATTGCTTTTACCGAAGATTTAATAACGCAACACCTAGAAAAGTTTTATACAGACCCAAATTTCTTTAAACTAAAGAAAAGTGAGCTAATAGAAAGTATTGTCACAAATGCAAATTATGAATTTGCAGAATATATTATCGCTATTTTCAATGCTGATGGGATAGTAACTATTGAAGAAAAAGAAATAATTGAAGAGCTCTCCAAATATCTTGAAATTAAAAAATCACTGCTTTCTATGGCAAAAGGTTTGAGGCAAAGCCAAGCATAGTCAACATAAGTTACTGCGTATAAATAGGCGTAGAACCATCGCCATGAAAAACCCAGGTTCGTGTGATACTCAAATGATCCCATTTATCCCTAATGACTTTAGGCAAAGGCGGAAAAGGTGCTGCAAGTTTTATAATCCGCATAGCGCCATTATCCAAAACAGAAAACCCAGACCCAGACTGAATTTCAGCGCTAATCACTTTTCCATTATGGTCTAACACCACCTGCAAAATAAGTAAGCCGCTGAGTTTTTCTTTAATAGCCATTTTAGGGAAATATTGTGTGCCGATGCGTTCAACATGCTTTGCCCATGTTACTAAATACTCAGCCTCTTCGGCGCTTTTAGCGGCAAGCGTATCCAGAAAGCGAACCTTGGGTCTTTTATTGTAATTAATTTGATCTGCGCCTATTTCAACTTCCAACGTCTCTATTTGGGCAAGAATCCTATCAATCTCGCTCATCGAATTATCTGAAGGTTTCTTTTGTGACTCAGTTTTGAAAGATGAAACCTCAAAAGGCGTTTCGCTTGTCGTTGTAATAATTTCAGGTTCAATCACCTGTGGTATTTTGGATGGTGTGGGTGGTGTAGATGGTGTCTTCATAGCTAAAGCCATTTCTTTCTCAATAGCAGAAACGGCACTCAAATTTGAATCATTACTCATAGGGCGAGCTTTTTTATCGCTTGACCCGCTCGCCTCTGTATTAACTTGTGCAATCAAATCTACCTTGTCAGGTTCTTTTATCGCAGGTTTTATATTAAGCAGGGTTATTTCAAGCGTCTGAGATGTTTTTATCTTTGCAGGTTTATCATCGCCAAAGTTTGGGCTGGCGACATAAAACAACCCGGCATGAAATAACAGCGACACAGGCAAAGCAATAAAAAGAGGATTCGCCTTATCAAGCGGTTGCTTTATCTTTGAATTAAACCAAGAAAGAGAAGATTGAAAGTATCGAGAATAGTAATAACAGCGCTCGTGAGAAGCGGCAATAGCCCGCTTTTTATAACTATCGACAAAACTATTTACAGCGTTATTTACAGGCGCAATCATCAGGACGAATACAGCAGTTTAAAAAGCTTGTCTCACTAGCGGTTTATTTTTTTATTATTATCAGGCTCATTACTAGCAACCTGTGCTGTCGAGCAAGGCTCACCCCAATCTTTCCCCCAAGCATAAGCCAGATCAAGAATTCCAGCGCGTTCAGTTTCAGTCTTAGCCCCAAGATTAAAAAACACCTGAGAACTCACATTACTCACACCACAAAATTCAAGCGTGCCTTGGGTTACAGGGCGGTAAATAATATCCAACGAGTTTTGTTGTTCAAACCAATCCTCAGAGCTCCCCGCCGTTATAATAACTAACGCTTTTGAATGCGGAAAAAGCCCACATAATTCGCCATCATGATGCTTAAAAGCAAAGCCATAGCTCAACACGCTATCAAACCAACCCTTTAAAATAGCAGGTGGGCCAAACCACCATAAAGGATAAATAAAGATAAGCGACTCCGCCCACAACACATCTGCTTGCTCTGTCAAAATGTATTCTGGTGTTTCGCCTTGTTGCATCTGAGAAAGCTCATCACCCTGTAAAACAGGGCAAAAATTATCTGCATATAAATCTTTAACCCGCACCTCATGCCCAGCATCGGCTAAACCCTGCAACACTCTATCCAGCAGTGCATGATTAAAGCTAGAAGCATTAGGATGAGCAATAACAATAAGCGTATTCATAATGGAGGGCGCAATAAAAAGCGGTGCAATTAGCTTGCTTTTTTCATGCTGATAGTGGAAACATTACTGTCGCCTTTGTTTATATCCGAAAGCCTACCTGCCTCCACAAATAAATTATTATGCTTTTCTTCAAGTGCTTTAGCCTTTAGCTTTTTTTTGCGCTTACCACCTATCACGGTATAGCCGATAACCAAAAATAGTAGCCCGCCCAGCACCGCACTGATAGCAATAAGATTTTGAGTGACAAGGTTCTTCCAGTAAGCGATAGAAGCAACAGAATCACCGCCTTGATTAGCCTTCGCCATGCGTAGTCTTCTTTTCTCATCACGGCTTAGTTTCTTTTGAGGTTTTGTGTCACTGACCTTAGGGGCAGGAGCAGTGGTAGATTTAGCCGTCATGGGTTCGACCACAGCCGCTTTTACAGGCGCAACATTGGCTTTAACAGCCTCAACCGCTTTTTGAGCGACAGGTGCACTTGCTAGCGCACTCGTAACTTCTGTTGTAGTTGTTGTAGCCTCAGCCACTTTCTTTGTGCCAGCATCAGTAGATTGTAACGTCAACGAAGGCTTAGCATTAACAGGCTTATAATTAGGGTCAACTTCTTGCAAGCGTTTGTTCAAGGCTTTATTCTCAACCTGCTGTTTTTTCATTGCCGTTGCAGCAACACGCAAAGTGCTAC
>CAYOHT010000234.1:0-3277 GCA_964403815.1 uncultured Cocleimonas sp. | reverse complement strand
TACCGAAGCGCATAATATAGACAAGTGCGACCATGCCATGCAATCACTTAAGCGTGCAATGAAATGGGATGAAGAGCGCTTTGGCTTGGAATACGATTTAGATATTTTTATGATCGTCGCGGTGGATGATTTTAATATGGGCGCGATGGAAAATAAGGGTTTGAATGTATTTAATTCCAAGCTCGTTTTTGCCAGCCCAGAAACAGCCACCGATAACGATTATATTAATATCGAAGCCGTCATTGGACATGAGTATTTTCACAATTGGACAGGCAACCGCGTCACCTGCCGCGACTGGTTTCAGCTCTCTCTAAAAGAAGGGTTAACGGTTTTTAGAGATCAAGAGTTCACTGCTGATTTAAACTCACGCCCCGTCAAACGCATCGAAGATGTTCGCATGTTACGCACCCATCAGTTTACGGAAGATGCTAGCCCAATGGCGCACCCGATTCGCCCTGAATCATTTATGGAAATTAATAATTTTTACACCATGACGGTGTATGAAAAAGGTGCGGAAGTGGTGCGTTTGTACAACACCTTGCTAGGGCAAGATGGGTTTCGCAAAGGCATGGACTTATACTTTGAACGCCATGATGGGCAAGCAGTCACCACAGAAGATTTTTTAAGCGCGATGGCGGATGCGAATGGCAAAGACTTGAGCCAAATGCAAAACTGGTATGCCCAAGCAGGTACGCCAAGCTTAGATGTGCGGATGGATTATGATGCGGATGCCAAAACCTGCACCTTACATTTTGAACAAGGCTATCCCGATACGCCAGAGGCCAAAGCAGAAGAAAAGAAGCCGTATTTAATTCCCATGAAATTGGCTCTTTTAGATGCTAAAGGCGTGGAAATTTTAGCCGAAACAGTACAGCTCACCGAGCAATCACAAAGCACTGTTTTTAATAATATTGCAGAAAAACCACTGCCATCTTTATTGCAAGACTTCTCTGCCCCCGTAAAACTCAACTATGATTACAGTATTGATGAAACCATTTTTTTAATGCAACACGACAGCGATAGCTTTAACCGCTGGGAAGCCAGTCAACGCCTCGCAAAAACTTTGTTGCTCGAAATGCTCGATGCAAAAAGCAAAGGCGAAGCGCTGGGCATAGAGCCAAAAGTAATAGATGCGTATCAACAAGTATTGGAAAATCAGAACTTAGATTTTGCACTGCGCGCCGAAGCACTTACGCTACCCTCAGAAACCGACTTAGCCGAAACTATTGAGCAAGCTGACCCCGAAGCGATTCACGAGGCGCGTGAGTTTTTAGCTAAAAGTATTGCTCAAGGTTTGCGATTTTCATTGGAAAGTACCTATGAAAGCTTACAAGATTTAGGTGAGTACAAAATTGACACCGACAGCATCGGTAAACGCCGCCTTAAGAATGTTTGCTTAAATTACCTCGGTAAAATAAACGACCCTAGCATTCACGAGCAATGTTACCAGCAGTTCAGTAACGCTAAAAACATGACCGATACTCTCTCAGCCCTAGCTGTGTTAATCAATATTAACTGTCCGCAACGTGATCAAGCATTGACAGACTTTGAGAAAAAATGGCAACACGATACCTTAGTGATGGATAAATGGTTCGCCATGCAAGCCTCATCCAACCTGACTGATACTTTGGAAAACGTGAAAGGTTTAATGAGCCACAAACTGTTTAGTATCAAAAACCCCAATAAAGTACGCTCGTTAATTGGTGCTTTTGCCATGGGTAGCCCTGTCAACTTCCACAAAGCCGATGGCTCGGGTTATCAATTCCATGCTGATCGTGTTTTAGAACTAGACAAACTCAATCCGCAGGTAGCTTCAAGAATGGTACGTGCATTGATGAACTGGCGGCACTACGAAGCAGGGCGTTCAACGTTGATGCGTGAACAGTTGGAGAGAATTAAGGGGCAGGAAGGCTTGTCTGGAGATGTTTTTGAAATTGTTAGTAAGGCACTATAGCAGGTGACCCCCCCCTCAATCATGCGTGGTATTATAAAAGAGACCATACTAAACACCCTGTAAAAGTGGGGGGGTGTGCTTCAAGGAAAGATTATTAAAGATATAGATGGATTTATTTAAATTTGATAACACACTAAATTTACTGCCTTATGATGGTGTGGTGAATTATTTTGGCTGTATTTTAGCGCCTGAACAGAACGAGTTTTATTTTAATCATCTTTTAAACTCTATAGCGTGGAAAAATGACGAGCTAACTGTTTATGACAAGCACATTGTCACCAAGCGAAAAGTCGCGTGGTATGGGGATGTTGATTATCACTATACTTACTCAAAAAGAACCAAACAGGCTTTGCCTTGGACTAAGGAGTTGCTGCAACTAAAAGCCATTGTTGAAGTAAAGGCAGGTGTTATTTTTAACTCTTGTTTACTCAATTTGTACCATGACGGTGATGAAGGCGTAGCTTGGCACAGTGATGATGAGTACAATTTGGATGATCAAACATCGATTGCTTCATTAACGTTTGGAGCACAACGCAAATTTTCATTCAAACACAAAAAGAATAAAGAAACGGTTTCGTTGGAGTTGGAAGCAGGGAGTCTGCTTATTATGAAAGGAGCAACACAGGTGCATTGGGTGCATTCACTCCCAAAAACTAAAAAGGTCTCTGAGCCTCGAATTAATTTAACCTTTCGTATAATGACAAAAGCATAGTGATAATTGACGACAGCTTACGCGTAATACGTTTACGTTTATCTGTTTTGTAGGGTTAATGCCTTTAAATATATTTATTCTATGCTCATGGTTAAAACATTCACAATCAAAGAATACAACTTCAAACAAGTTTCACAAAATAAAGGCGCGATTGAATATATTTTGGTGGATGAGTTTGGACAAAAGCGAACAGTCACTGCTGTTGCAAAAATAGGTTGGAATAAAAAAATAAAATCTGTTAAACCTGTTTTTAAACGAGAAACGCCTTTAGTACAGGCGCTGGTTAGTCGAGCTGTTAATGATCAAGTTGTTGTGGATTTTGCAGGTTATAATAAAAAATATCCGCGTGTTATAGCAACGAGAACAAGTGCTATCAATGGAGATTTTACTAAAACAAAGCTAAAGAGCCATCACATAGATAGTGATTCAATGGTTATTGATAAGTATCGTTTGGCGCAGTTACTCTTAATTAGTATTCTTGCTGTAGTTGTTATTGTGTTTTTTAAAAGCCTTTCTTAGTCACTTTTCGTCATATTTTCCGTTAATTGTGAAAAAATATAATAATTATTATTCTCAAGATAACCAAAAATCCTGCCCTAAAACTGTATTAT
>CAYOHT010000233.1:0-3317 GCA_964403815.1 uncultured Cocleimonas sp. | reverse complement strand
GCAATTTGTGGCCAGCCAAATTCTTCTCCTAGTAAATTCACTGCCAAGATAATGGTCATCACGGGGCCGATACTTCCCATTATGCTTGTCTTCGTAGCACCAATTCGATTAATCGCTTCGCTGGTAAAGAAGCTAGGAATTACTGTACTAAAAACAGCTAATAAAAAGCATAAAAACCAGACTTTTCCTGAGACATTCAAATCTTCTAATTTATGCGTTGCAAAAAACTGTACCAAGATAAAAACCATCGACGATGACATTGCAAGACTGGTGAATATCAAACTGCCTAAGCGAGAAACGAAAGCCTTACTAAAAATCAGATAGATCGCAAAACTAAAGGCCGCCAAAGCAACCAATGCTGTGCCTAGTGCAACATGATCATTCTCTGTTGTTACAGCGGCTTCATTAAAAAATAACAGGCTCACACCCAAGTAACTAATGGCTAAAGAAGCCAAGACTCTTCCTGTGATTTTCTCACGAAAAAATACCCAACTGAGCAAGGCAACCATGATGGGATAAGTGAATAGTGTTAAGCGCTCAAGTTGGGCAGAGATATAAAACAAGCCCTGAAAATCTAGATATGATGCGAGATAATAGCCCAAAAAACCTAAGCCAAATATAGTGAGCCCGTCTCGTTTGGTCAGTAGCGCTGCTTTTTCGGGGCGGGTTTTTACAGCATAAATTAAAATCACCACATAAAATGGAAACGCAATAATCATACGCAGCGTTACCAAGGTCGTTGCATCAATGCCTTCGATGAAGGCCAACTTTGCGAAGATAGATTTAAGTGAGAATAGAGCCGTGCCTGCAATAGCAAAGAAAACGCCAGACCTAAATTGATCTTTTGCATGTGTTGATACTGTTGTTTTTTTCATATTGATTCCAAGTTAAAAACAATGCTGTAGGAATCTTAGAAGCCGAGGGAGATTCCCGCAGCCTTTGATTTGTTTATGCGTACAACACACCATTGGCTGAGATTGATTTAATAATCAGCCAGAGTTTGAGTTGTAGTCGTTTCATCATAAACATAAAGCGAGTGTAGCAGGTCTTTTAATAATTTTTGGAATAATATAGTTTTAAAAGCACACCCCCCTACTTTTACATGATGATTTCAGTAGATAGAATCCATAAGGATGATGTAGACTTTATCAAATTCGTTATGCTAGTAAATAAATATGTCAGACAAAATACAACGCTTCTCATTAGAAAATCTCCACGTTCGCGGCGAGTGGGTGAGCTTAAAATCCTCGTGGAAAGAAATCCAAAAAACTGCCGATTACCCTGAGCCTTTGCGCCATGTTTTAGGCGAAGCGCTAGCGGCCATTAGTTTATTGGCAGAATCTTTAAAGTTTGATGGTTCGTTAATTTTACAGATTCGTGGCACGCAACCAGTCACTATGCTGGTTGTTCAGGCAAGCTCTGAAGGCACGGTTCGCGCCATTGCGCATTGGAATGGCGCGCTAGCTAGCAATGCTACGTTCAATGAATTATTTGGTGCTGGCACGATGGTAATTAGCGTTGAGAACAATCCTAAGCCTGGGCAAAACAAAGGAGAACGCTATCAAAGCCTAGTGTCATTAGACGGTGAAACATTGGCAGATTGTTTGAAAGAATATTTCGCACAGTCAGAACAGTTAAGCACACGTTTGTGGCTTGCGGCTGATGATGATTGTGTTGCTGGTTTGATGTTACAAAGCCTACCATCTGATGATGAGCCCGACATAAAGGACGATCAAGAAGGCTGGGCCCATGCGACTGTTTTGGCAGATACTTTAAAAGATGAAGAGCTACTCACGCTTGATGCACAAGAGCTATTGCACCGTTTGTATCATGAAGAATATTTACGCCTTTATGATGCTAAGCCGATTGAGTTTAAATGCACTTGCTCGCAAGAAAAAATAGATAATGCGGTTTATTCTTTGGGCGAAATAGAAGCCACTGAGCTGGTAAAAGAACAAGGAACTATCAGTGTCGATTGTGAATTCTGCAATAAAAAATATACCTTAGATAATATTGATGTAACACGAATATTTTCTGAAAAAGAATCTTTTAGCCTGCCAAACACAAACAGTGATGGATCAAAAACAATCCATTAATGATGAAGCCGCCAGAGCTAACAATGCCACGCAACGTAAAATTATCCACGTTGATATGGACTGTTTTTTTGCGGCAGTTGAAGTGCGAGCAAACCCAAAATTAAAAGGTAAACCTGTCGCCGTCGGTGGCGCAGCAAATTCTCGCGGAGTGGTTGCCGCCTGTAATTATGAGGCGCGCAAGTTTGGCGTGCATTCTGCGATGCCTATGTCGCGCGCGGTTAAAGCTTGCCCGCAGTTAAATATTACCAATGTCCACATGGATTTGTATAAAGCCGTCTCAAAAGAAATCCATAGTATTTTTCAGCAATACACTGACCTGATTGAGCCGCTTTCACTCGATGAAGCTTATCTTGATGTAAGCGATGCGCCCTTTTGTAATGGCAGTGCCACATTGATGGCAGAAGAAATTCGCCAGAAAATATTTGATTCGCAACGCTTAACCGCATCCGCAGGTATTGCGCCCAATAAATTTTTGGCTAAGGTAGCCAGCGATTGGAATAAACCCAATGGGCAAAAAGTTATCACGCCTGATGAGGTTTTAGACTTTGTAAAAGGTTTACCTGTCACGGCCATTTCAGGCGTGGGGAAAGTTACCGCAAAAAAAATGGAATCACTCGGCTTATCTACCTGTGACGATTTAAATGAATTGGGTTTAGTTAAGTTACAAACACACTTCGGAAGCTTCGCAGAATCACTCTACCGCTACAGCCAAGGCATCGATAATCGCCCTGTACAAAACCATTGGATACGAAAATCGTTAAGCGTTGAAGATACTTTTCAAACCGACTTGCCAAACCTAGAAGCTTGCTTGTTAGAGCTACCTGATTTATACAAAGAGTTATTACGCAGACTAGAGCGTGCACAGCAAAAACAAAAACTTATCCCAAAAGCCTTAGTGGTTAAATTACGGTTTGATGATTTTGAAACCACCACGATTCAAATGTCTGGCACTCAGCCAAACAAACATGCCTATATGAGATTATGCGCCGATGCATGGCAACGCGGAAAACGCCCTGTGCGTTTAATTGGAATTGGTTTGCAGTTTAACCCGCCTGATTTTCCTGAACAGTTGCAATTATTATAAAGAATATACTTATTAAAAATAAGTTTTTGTTGGTCTGTAGAGCACACCCCCCCCACTTTTACATGATGTTTTTAACTACTCCTAAACATAACCTTCACCAAAAACTAAGGTATCACGATATTCAGACATATCTTTTC
>CAYOHT010000232.1:0-3353 GCA_964403815.1 uncultured Cocleimonas sp. | reverse complement strand
TGCTTTTTTAGGAGTTGTTTTCTTAGGGGCAGGTTTTTTTACTGTTGTTGCTTTCTTAGCAGGTGCTTTCTTAGCAGGTGCTTTCTTTGCTCGGGTAGTTGTTGATTGTTTGGCTGCTGTTGACGATGAAGAGCCTACTGAGGCGGCCTTGTTTGTCGTTGCGCTTGAAGCGCTTTTTAAAGTAGCTATTTCTTTATTCTTGGCATCCAACTCTACTCTAAGACCTTCACAGTCAGATGAACCACTATTAGAATCTCTTTTTACCCAAAAGGTAAAAAACAACCATTCTGCCAACCAACCTACTAAAACACCTAGTACAAAAGTACCCATTATAAACTCCTGAAAATTTATCGAATAATATGAAAAAGCCTATTGTCACATAAATAGAGTTACTACTTCAATATTTTAAGCAAATTGATTTACTTTTAAAGGTCTCTTCAGTGTTAACTGCTTAGTATTTACACACATCAACTTTTTAACTGGTGGAAAATAGCCGATGAAATGATAATAACCCTTATAAAATAGAACTAACGGCAACCAAAACAACCACATAAAAACGTATATTAGCCAGACTTAATACATTGAAGTCTGCGCGGGTTACCATGAATTCACTTTCTACCTTTATACGTTATTATTTATTAGTGGGAATATTTCTCCTAATGCCTATTTCAAGCACTGTTTATAAGAGTACAGAAGCACTAAATACAGTACAAGTAAAACCACCTGCACTCAACACTCAGCCCATGAGTGCTGAATACACAGACAACGAGTTTGAAGTTGCAACCGTAGAAATGAATACTTATCTTTTTAACACCGAGCAAGATGATAATAGTGTCGTTAGAGGTGCAGATTTTTGGACTACGTTACACTCCATTGAATCGAAGCAAGGTAGGCTGCTTTATAGACCCAGCAACAAAAAAAGAAACTGTGATACAACCTCTTCACCCTGTGGGCATCACCAACTTTCTCTACAAGCTTTAGTAGATATTAAATGCTCTTCAAAACAATGCAAGCGCGACAGAGAGAACTTTCAAAAATCGCTATCAATGAGCAAAAAGCTTCAAGCGATCAATGATAAAAGATTAAAAAAAGCTGGATACTCTAATTTGCCAGAATACCAACAATATTTAATCCACCAGCAGGGTGCAAGTGGTCTAAAAACAATTATTGCATCAAGTAAGGGTAATAAACTACTTTCCAGAAACTTGAGAAAGAATATGGCAGGGAATTCACCTTATTCTTACAGAACATTACGTAAGATGGGTAGCAAACTTGCTGCAAAAACGTTTTTACAGCACTGGGAAATAAAGTGGCAAAAAGAGAAGGTTATAATTGGAGATATTCAAGGAAAGACCGAAGTTATCGTCGCGATGCAATCAACAAATATAAAGGCAAAGTCAGAGCTAAGTATACCGTCAGTTAAACAAGAAGTGACAAAGAAGTCTGTCACAAAAGAAGATTCTACAATTATAGTGCCCTTATTTAATGACTATGAACTTCAAATAGCGCTTAATATAAAGATATAAAAAAGTTACTAGGGTTAAATCAATGATATACATTAAAAATAAAAACACCATCTCTTTAAAAGTAATATACCTCATAATGTTAGGTATGGTTGGTACATTCTGTCATGCTGAAAGCATAGAAAGTCTTGATAATGTTCAGTTAGATAAAAAACTTTCTAGCATTATCAAAGAAAATAACCTCACTGGAAAACCAACATCCAATCAACCTATTCCTAATATTAATAGCCCTAAAGCTCAATTAGGTATGAAGCTTTTTTATTCAAAAACGCTTGGTGGTGATAATACGACAGCCTGCGTTAGTTGCCACCATCCTATGCTGGGCGGTGGTGATAATTTATCACTCGCCGTTGGTGTTGACTCTAAAAACCCTAATATTATGGGCATTCATCGTAAGCTTAAAAAGGATGACTTTGTACGTGTCCCACGTAATGCGCCGACAACGTTTAATATCGCTTTTTGGAAACGGGTACTATTTCATGATGCGCGTATTGAAAAGTTTGCGGATCAAGGTATCCATACGCCTGATGTCCCCTATCCAACCATAGACGCATTAGCGGGTGAGACATTGGTGCAAGCACAAGCTCGCTTTCCCACGACATCTTCCGATGAGATGCGGGGTGCATACATGGATAAATCCTTCAATCAAACGATGCGAAGAGCATTAGCCAAACGTTTGCAGAAAAATTGGTTAGGTGAATTTCGTAAAGGCTTTAATGATCCAAAAGGCAGCGCTGAAGATTTGATTACTGAGCAAAACTTCTCAGAAGCCATTGCTGATTACGAGCGCTCGCAGGTTTTTATTAATTCACCTTGGAAAGCGTACATCGACGGTGACAAGCAAGCACTCTCCGCATCTGCTAAAAAAGGCGCCCTACTCTTTCATACCTCACAAAAAGACGGTGGAGCAGGTTGTGCACAATGCCACAGTGGAGACTTCTTCACCGATGAGCGTGCATACAATACTGCAATGCCACAAATTGGTTCTGGAAATGAAAACGGTGTAACAGGTAGCAACGATTATGGTTATAATTTAGTAACCAAGAAAGAAGACGATAAGTTTCGTTTTCGCACACCTACACTGCTTAATGTAGAGGTTACAGGTCCTTGGGGTCATGATGGGGCATATACATCTTTAGAGGCTATAACACGCCACATGCTTTCACCCATTAAGTCCGCGAAAAACTATGACCCAAAACAGCTTAAACAAAAGCATATCGCCTTGCAGGATTTAAAAGTGAATACACAAGAGGCCATCGATGCAGGAGTTCACCTCTCACCTAAACCACGCATTAACAATGATGATGTGAAAGACTTAGTCAACTACATGAAAGCGCTGACCGACCCCTGTGTAAAAGACAGAGCATGTTTATCGAAGTGGATCCCTAACGCAAACGATAATGATC
This sequence comes from uncultured Cocleimonas sp., assembly GCA_964403815.1. Lineage (GTDB taxonomy): Bacteria > Pseudomonadota > Gammaproteobacteria > Thiotrichales > Thiotrichaceae > Cocleimonas. The sequence goes on along the minus strand of CAYOHT010000232.1, from coordinate 424 downwards.
CTGATGGGCAAACTCTGCATGCAGTGAATGGCAAAACAGGAAAACGCATATAGTACACGTCGTACAATCTTAATTATTAAGATTACGGTATTATAAAGCACACCCCCCCACTTTTGAATGATAGCTCGTTAGTGTTTTAACGACTGCTAGAATTTATGCAGAGCTACATGATGTTTAGTAGTTTCATGGTTAGTGGGTGCATAATTAAATAACATCACCAGCAACCTTCTTCTTACGATTGGATATGTATCGTGAGCGTCCTTACCCTTGAGGTACATATTTCGCCTTGCCACCACTGAGGCGGGTGCTTTCAAGTTTATGTAATTTGTATAACAAGGCGGCTCTTGGTTTTTTTAATTTATTTTATTTCCATTTTCCTCATCATGTTTTAAATTAGATGGTTAGCACCACGCAAACGACATCT
>CAYOHT010000231.1:0-3357 GCA_964403815.1 uncultured Cocleimonas sp. | reverse complement strand
TATGTTCCCAAAAGGACAACCAGTACATGGGCGTTTAGTGAAGATTATTAATTAGAGATTTTTGTAAGCACACCCCCCCACTTTTACATGATGTAAAAGTGGGGGGGTGTGCTTTGAGTCATAGTAAAAAGGAAATAAAATGTCTAAAGAGACACTCATCAAAGAAGCACTTGAATATCATGAATTTCCCAAACCAGGAAAAATCGGCATTGAAATCACCAAGCCAACAGAAACCCAGAAAGACTTATCGCTGGCTTATACGCCTGGTGTCGCTGTGCCCTGTCTGGAGATCGAAAAAAATGCTGAAAATGCCTATAAATATACTGCCAAGGGTAATCTTGTTGCAGTAATTACGGATGGCTCGGCCGTACTTGGTCTGGGCAATATCGGAGCGCTTGCAGGTAAACCCGTCATGGAAGGCAAGGGCGTATTGTTTAAACGTTTTGCCGATGTTGACGTATTTGATATTGAAGTGAATGCAGATTCACCTGAAGACTTTATCAAAACAGTAGAAAACATTGCTCCAACGTTTGGCGGCATCAACCTTGAAGATATTAAAGCGCCTGAGTGTTTTGAGATTGAGCGCATTCTTGAAGAGAAATTAGACATCCCTGTTTTTCACGATGACCAACACGGCACAGCTATAATCATCGCCGCAGGCTTACTAAATGCGCTAGAACTTAAAGGCAGAAAGCTTGAAGATGCAAAAATCGTTTGTTTAGGTGCAGGCGCGGCAGGTATTGCTTCTATGCAAGTGCTAACGTCGCTTGGCGCAAAGAAAGAAAACCTCTTCATGCTGGATCGTGGTGGCGTGATTCATTCAGGGCGTGATGATTTGAATAAATACAAACAAGAATGGGCAGTAGATACAGACCGCCGTACTTTGCTAGATGCGTGTACCGATGCTGATGTTTTCATCGGTTTATCAGGTCCCAATCTTTTAAGCGTTGAAGCGCTAAAGGCAATGGCTGATAACCCCATTGTGTTTGCGTTATCTAACCCTGATCCTGAAATTGACCCTGCTGTCGCGCGTGAAGCTCGCCCTGATATTGTTATGGCGACAGGTCGTAGTGATTATCCTAATCAGGTAAACAATGTTTTAGGCTTTCCTTTCATTTTTCGTGGCGCGTTAGATGTTCGTGCAACGCATATCAATACCGAAATGAAAATGGCAGCGGTAAAAGCCTTGGCAGAACTTGCTAAAGAGCCTGTGCCACAAGTAGTTTTAGATGCTTACGGGAAAGATTCAATGGAATTTGGGCCCGAGTATATTATCCCAACGCCACTCGACCCACGTTTGCCAGAGCGAATTCCGCAAGCCATCGCACAAGCGGCGATTGATTCTGGCGTAGCTAGAATTAAGTAGCTTTAATGTAGTAATAATATAAAAAGCACACCCCCCTACTTTTACATGATGTTTTCTTGTTTATAAGAAGACATCATGTAAAAGTAGGGGGGTGTGCTTTGCCATTATTAAAGCTATTATCCAACCATGAAATACAAAGACCTGCGCGACTTTATCTCTCAACTCGAATCACAAGGCGAGCTTAAACGCATCACCGCCGAAGTTGACCCCAATCTTGAAATGACTGAAATATGCGACCGCGTTCTTCGTGCAGGTGGTCCAGCGCTATTGTTTGAGAATCCTAAAGGCTACGATACACCCGTGCTGGGAAATTTATTTGGTACGCCAGAGCGTGTGGCAATGGGCATGGGCGAAGATTCAGTGACCGCATTGCGTGAGGTGGGTAAATTGCTTGCAAGCCTAAAAGAGCCTTCGCCACCCAAAGGCATTAAAGACGCGTTTAAAGCTATTCCAAAATATAAAAAAGTTTTGGATATGGCGCCTAAAAAAATAAAGAAAGCCGCCTGCCAAGATTTTGTTATTGAAGGCGATGACGTTGACCTTTCCAAGTTACCCATTCAAACCTGTTGGCCAGACGATGCCGCGCCCCTCATAACATGGGGTTTAGTTATCACCAAAGGTCCACATAAGTCACGTCAAAACTTAGGCATTTATCGCCAACAGGTGATTGGTAAAAACCGCGTGATTATGCGTTGGTTATCACATCGTGGTGGCGCGCTGGACTTTCGTGACTGGCAAGAAGAGCATCCCGGCGAGCCTTTCCCTATCACGGTTGCGCTAGGCGCTGATCCTGCAACTATCTTGGGCGCGGTTACACCAGTGCCTGATACTTTGTCGGAATATGCTTTTGCAGGCTTACTACGTGGCTCGCGTACCGAAGTGACAAAATGTATAGGCTCAGATTTACAAGTCCCAGCATCGGCAGAATATGTTTTAGAAGGGCATTTATATCCTGATGATATGGCAGACGAAGGGCCGTATGGCGATCACACAGGTTACTACAATGAAGTTGAGCGATTCCCCGTGTTTACCATCGAGCGCATTACCCATCGAAAAGACCCAATTTACCATAGTACTTACACAGGTCGCCCGCCAGATGAGCCTGCAATGCTCGGCGTGGCACTAAACGAAGTCTTTGTGCCTATTTTACAAAAACAGTTTCCTGAGATTACGGATTTTTACTTGCCACCCGAAGGCTGTTCGTACCGCATGGCGGTGGTAAGCATGAAAAAGCAATATCCAGGTCACGCAAAGCGCGTAATGATGGGCGTTTGGTCATTTTTACGCCAATTTATGTACACCAAGTTTGTTATCGTAGTGGATGACGACATTGATACGCGCAGTTGGGACGATGTGATTTGGGCAATGACAACGCGCATGGATCCCGCACGCGATACTACAATCATCGAAAACACGCCGATTGATTATCTGGATTTTGCATCGCCAGTGTCGGGATTGGGTTCAAAAATGGGGTTTGATGCAACCAATAAGTGGGAAGGTGAAACCGACCGCGAATGGGGTAAGCCTATCGTGATGGATGAAGCCGTAAAGAAACGCGTGGATGAAATTTGGAATGATCTTGGAATTTAATGATCTATTTAAGAAAAGATTGATCAGACTTTCCTTAAGTAACGAGTTAAGCTTGCCTTCAGCCGCGTAATGTATACTTGTCTTTAACAATAATAAAAAGATCCCCCTTTGAAGAGATCTAAACTAGGTGAAAAATATGAATTTTGAGAAGCCACTTCTCATTATGACAGGAAGCGTGCTTTCTGTTTTACTCACAGCCCCGCTACAAGCCGCTGATAAAGCTCAGAAGTTGGATGCCATTTGGGAATCAATGGGGGCTCCTACGAGCACAACAAATAAAAAAGCATCCCCTACCACTTTTGTAAAATATACAAAAAAGCAATATCAAGCACGTTATCAAAATGAGCAAGCATTAAAGAAAAAACGCCAATTTGCAGCAGCAAAAAAGAAGCTCGTTGTGC
>CAYOHT010000230.1:0-3358 GCA_964403815.1 uncultured Cocleimonas sp. | reverse complement strand
TGGAATCAATAGACAAGCGAGAACTCGTGTAATTCATGCAATATCCGGGCTAGTGATCCAGATCCACTTCACATTGATACAGGTGTTCAAATAACGAACCGAGGAGCACTATAACTCCAGCGTGTCCGGTCGCAAAGAATTTCAAATGACACTTCTCTCTCAACTGTTCATGAGGGTTCTATTGACCCTCGTATTGCCCGCCAGCCTATACGGTGCAACATTTACAGTTAACCAGACACCACCACCAGGATTTAAAGATTTTTCTGCGGCTCAAACAACTCGGCTGGACATACATTACGGTAGAAAACTAATGGGTTCAGCAATGGCAACTTTTGATGTTGACCATTTTGAATTTTCAAACCCTGAGCATGTTGCACAGTTGGTTGGCAGGTTTATTAATGACCCCAAAACCATTTCAGCAGCACTTACTGGACAGATAAACACTCACACCGAAGAGCTTTGTCCTATTGGTCAGAGTTTGGGCTGCGGCGTGATCCGTCCTAAAATAGTTGGGATTATCTTTGATGAGTCTCAATTTCACGTCGATTTATTTATTGCTTCAGCCTATTTAAAAACTGTAGATCTCCAGGAAAATGAATTTTTACCTCCTCCTGAAAAACAGATTTCCACAATTAATCTATTGAGCGCGCATTTATCGGGTGGCGACAATTCAGAAAAATCACAGCAAATAGAAATTGACTCGATCATTGCCTACGGGAGAACACATTTCAGCCAGAGACTAAGTTATAACTTAGAGCATGATCCAGAAATATCCAAGTTTTTACTGACGCATTCAGGCAATAAATTAGCATACTCAGCAGGTACGCTACGCACCAGAGGACTCACATCATCGCTCATTAGTAACCCGCAAATTATTGGTGGCAGAGCTGCTGTCAGTCTGCTAATGCATCGTAACCGTTCAACTTTTTTTGGCAGCCCTTTGGTTATTTTCCTTGGTGAACGCAGTCGAGTTGATCTTATCTATGAGGGTCGCATTGTCCGCTCGAGTTTCTATGAAGCCGGTAATCAAATTATAGACACAACATCTCTCCCCAACGGCTCCTATAGCATTGAGTTAAAAATCTCTAACAGTCGTGGTGTAAGGATTGAAAATCAATTTTTCACCCGCTCGCCAATTATTCCACCTAAAAATAACGCTGCACATTTTTTAGAATTCGGACGGCTTCTGGAAGAAGATAGGTTAACTCGATCACCGAAAATCACCAATCAAAATTTGGTTAATTTTGGAAGTAGTTTCAGACTACATGATCGAGTTGGGGCAGAGATTCAATGGCTACAATCTAATTTTTCAGAAACACTAATGCAAGCTGGAATCACTTATCTACTGCCTCAATTTACACAACATGCTGGCATTTTTGGCTCTCGCAGCGGGGCATTTGGGGAAAACTATAATTTTATTTTTCAGCGCTCTAACTTTTCCTTTACGGGCATCTATAGGAACCTCAATAAAGCAACATGGGCAGCTGATAATACGCCAGACTTACTGGTGATTAGCCCTGGACAATACTGGGAAATGGGTATTTCAGGAAAACTGTTTGGTGGGTCGATTATTCTTAATTACCGTAATCGTAAAGAGGATCATTCTGAAACTGAAAATTATTTATTAAGCTACCGAAAATCAGTTTTTCGCAGTGCTTCTATGCGTGCTGACCTAACAGCCGAAATCAACTCGCGTGCTGGTGAGCAAAGCTATTCGGTTGGTTTCAATATTGGTAGAACAAGCAAACATTCAAGAACCAGCTTTAGCCTGGGCAGTAAAGAAAACCTTCAGGAAGGTCACCAGGAATTTCTTAATTCCCATTATTCACGTCATTTTATAGACAGTAAAAAAAGAAACTTAACCGGTACCGCATTTTCATCACTCAATAACATAACACATACGGCAGGGATTGGATTAAATGGGATGTCAGAATGGGGAGCGGCAGCATTCGATATTAGTCAGAATTTTAGCCATGGTGACTCCCCATTAACGTATTCGTTAGATTTGGGCTCAGCAATTCTCTCCAGTGGAACTTCGATATCTTTAGGCGCTTCATCAAGAAAAACTGCTGGTCTAATCGTTGAAGTTAACAGTGATGCGATAGGTGACTTCGAAGTACTCGTCAATGACAATGTTCAAACCAGTTTTCCAGCAGGCAGGAAAACTTCAGTACTTTTGGATCCGTACCAAAACTACCAGATTCAAATTAGAGATAAGGGTGATGCCTTATATAAACTAGATGCGGCAGAAAAGTCTGTCACAGTTTTGCCAGGTAACATTACTCACCTGAGTTGGGACGCGCATAAGGTAGTGGTATTGGTTGCTCGAGCAGTGGATGACTTTGGGGAACCGATTGCAAATGCCCGCTTCACAAATGTTACAGAGTTTTCTACTACCGATGAGTCAGGCTGGTTCCAGATTGAATTGGCTGGCGAGAAAACCCTAATATTGGAAACTGCAGATGAGGCAGTCTGGACATTAAAAGTCCCCAGAATATCTGAGAACGAAGAAGTCATGGTAGCAGGTGATTTGAAGGGCGTTCTGGTCAGTGAAAAATAAAATGAAATAGTACTTTAACGATGTAAGTTAAATGAGGTCTTTAGAAAGAATTTAATTCTGTTAGTTTCTATTCGGGAGAAATAATCAGTGTAAGCACACCGCTATAGTCCCCTGCTGGTACTTTATCGACCTCCAGCGTATCAACTTGAACTCTAATATTGGCATTATTTCCACTGGCGCAACTAGAGGATCCTGTATCTGCATTAACTCGGCCTGTTAACGCCAACCCTGAGGTTAATGGAACAAATCCTGCACCATCATTGTAATAAACTTGATGAGCAAGAGCATTGAGTCCACCATCATTAAGACTGAACGCTGAGTTATCGCCATCACCGTAAGCGGTTACCGAATAAGTCTCGGTAGAATCACGATAAATGCACGCATCGGTACTTCCTACATATTCACCCGTAATGTTTTGAATAAGGTTTATATTAGAGAGATTAGAGATTTGAACTAGGTCGACGGCTCTGGCACTCATGGCACTGAGCAAAACCGTACCGCCTAGCACTGCAATAATAATAGGCTTGGGAAATCGCATAGTTGATCCTTCAACAAAACCATCGGCAAATGCCGACGGTTCCCTTTTTTAGTATTTATCACCCAGAATTATCTGGGTGATAAAATAAAATGACTCGTTATTCTGGGGCAACAACCAGAGTCAAAGTTCCGACATATGCACCGGCAACTGCACTTGAAGCATCAGCTGATGCCACATTGACACTGACCGTTCCGTTGTTATTACCACCGGCACTGCAGTCATCCTCTGTCGTGTTAGCATTAGCCAGTGAACCTAGCGCA
>CAYOHT010000229.1:0-3361 GCA_964403815.1 uncultured Cocleimonas sp. | reverse complement strand
GATTTTCCTATTGAGACAATCCAGCAAATCTTACATCAATCAGGCGAGTTAATGACGGAAGAGGATGTTCGTTTGGGTTGCCCACTGAACAATCTTGCACAAGAAATGTCGCCGATAGACGAAGGATTCAGAAGCCGTATAAGTGCTGTTTACACTGAGTGGCAAGATGCGGTTGAGCAAGCGGTAGAGCGTGGAAAAAAAGCAGGAAATGTACGTCAAGAGGCAGATGCAAAGCTACTAGGTGTGTTATTTGTAGCAACGCTTGAAGGGTGTTTAGGGTTGGCTAAAAGCACCCAAAGCTTAGATACATTGATGAATTGCGGTCATGGTTTAATTGATCAGTTAGAGTTGCTTAAACCAGAAGTTAGAAATCAGAAAACTGTGAAAGATAATGAAAGGTAATAAAAGTGATGATTAAGAATTATGCGGATTTTGTGGTTAAGAATTATCGAAATATATTAATTGCAATGTTTGTGCTTGCCATACTGGCAGGGGTAGGTGCTAAAAACCTATCATTTAACAATGATTATCGTATCTTCTTTAATGAAGATGATAAACGTCTACAAGCGTTTGAAAGCTTACAAAATACCTATACTAAAAATGATAATGTTTTAATGGTGTTAGCGCCCAAAAACGGTGAAGTATTTACGCGTGAGACTTTAGCGGCGATTGAAGATATTACAGAACGTGCATGGCAAATACCGTACTCAATGAGAGTCGATTCTATATCCAACTATCAAAACACTGTCGCTACTGATCAAGAAATGACGGTAGGGGATTTGTATGAAGATGCCAAAAGCCTCAGTGGTCAAGACTTAGCGAATATAAAAGCAATCACTCTAAAAGAACCGCTTTTAATACATCGTTTAATATCCGATAAAGCGCACGTGAGCGCTATTAATGTGACGATGGAATTTCCTAGCACCATTATGGTAAAGGATGCTGATGGCAATGAAGTAGAGAAGAAAGCAGACCCAACAAAACAGGTAACAGAGGCGGTTGCATCGGTTAGAGAAATCAAAGCCTATATTAATGAGACTTACCCTGAACTTACGGTTTATTTATCGGGTATTGTGATGATGAATAATGCGTTTGGTGAAGCGGCAATCTACGATATGTCACACCTTTTACCGCTGGCAATTCTCTTCATTCTAATCATGGTTTATTTTTTACTGCGAAGTATTAGTGGCACCTTTATAACCTTTATTGTGATTCTTTTATCCGTTGTTACCGCGTTTGGTTTATCGGGGTGGCTAGGCATTGAGTTATCATCGCCGGTTATGTCTGCTCCTGTGATAATAATGACCTTGGCGGTGGCAGATTGTGTGCATGTTTTATCAACATGGCTATCCGAAATGCGCCAAGGAAAAGAAAAAATAGCGGCAATGCGAGAAAGCTTACGGGTCAATTTTATGCCTGTGTTTTTAACGTCTTTAACCACCGCTATTGGCTTTTTATCACTCAATACCAGTGATGCACCACCCTTTCGTGATTTAGGGAATGTTTCCGCTATTGGGGTTGTGGCAGCGTTCTTCTTCTCTTTGTTTTTACTGCCTGCTTTGGCTGTGATTCTTCCGACTGAGGCAAAACCTTATGAAACGAAGATACCTAAGATTATGGCTTCATTTGCCGAGTGGGTGATTGGGCATCAAAAAGCATTACTCCTTGGTGTAGGCGCTTTGGCGATTGTATTAATTAGTTTAGTGCCACGTAATGAACTGAACGATGTGTTTGTGCATTACTTTGATGAACGCATTGAATTTCGTACCGATACCGATTTTATTAGTGAAAATCTAACGGGAATCTATAATGTTGAATATTCAATAGATACGAAAAATTCAGGGGGTATTTCAGACCCTGAAGTATTAGCAAAAATAAAAATATTTACCGATTGGCTTGATACTCAGCCTGAAGTGATTCATGTGAATACCATTACTGATACGTTTACGCGCTTAAATAAAAATATGCACGGTGATAATCCTGAATTTTATAAACTACCCGATACGCGTGTGCTGGCGGCACAGTATTTATTACTTTACGAAATGTCGTTACCGTACGGGCTTGATTTAAATAATCAGATTGATATTGATAAACAAAGTACCCGTATCACCGCCACAATGAAAACACTCTCAACGCAAGAAGTATTGGTGTTTGAAAAGCGTGTTGATGATTGGATGACAGAGAATATTCCTGCGCTAAAAGCGATAGGTGCGAGTCCTACCGTCATGTTCGCTCACATAGGCATGAAAAATATTATTAGTATGCTCAGTGGTACGACTATTGCCTTGGTGCTAATTTCATTGATTTTAATTTTCGCGCTAGGTTCATGGCGGTATGGTTTATTGAGTTTGATACCTAACCTTGTGCCAGCGGGCATGGCATTTGGTGTGTGGGCATTGATTGATGGTGAAATTGGTATGGCGCTTTCTGTGGTGACGGCAATGACATTGGGAATTGTGGTGGATGATACTATTCACTTTTTAAGTAAGTATCTACGTGCCAGACGAGAGCAGGGCTTGAATGCTGAAGATGCGGTGCGTTATGCGTTTTCAACCGTTGGTATTGCCTTGTGGGTGACATCTGTGGCCTTGGTTGTAGGTTTTTTAGTTCTCGCAACCTCATCATTCAAACTAAATGCGAGTATGGGGCTGTTGACCGCTATCGTAATTTCCATCGCGTTGATTGTTGATTTTCTTTTATTACCGCCATTATTGATAAAATTTGATAAATGGCTGAGTAAAGGCAGTGCGGCAGCATCATCGTAAATTAGACTAAAGGTAGAACGACAACTGAACTGTGAGAGTGATTTTTTGTCTCAGTTACTGTTAGAAAAAACTGAAGAACATTGTAAAAAATACTGTAAAAACATTGTAAAAAAGCGGAGAAACAATATGTTATTTAAGAAAGCGTTATCATTTTCATTACTTGCTGTACTGACGTTAACATCAGTGACAGCGATGGCAGAAACCCCAGAACAAAAAGGCCTACGCATCGCCCAAGAAGGGGATGCCAGTGACGCGGGTTTTGGTGACTTTACCGCCAATATGGTGATGACGTTAAAAAACCGTGCAGGCAAAACCAGCCGTCGTATAATTCGTAGCAAAACATTAGAAGGTAAGGGCAGTGGTGATAAATCATTATCATTGTTTGATGAGCCAGCCGATGTAAAGGGCACGGCAATGCTGACTTTTTCGCACGGTTTAAAGGCGGATGACCAGTGGCTGTATTTACCTGCACTGAAGCGTGTAAAGCGTATTAATTCGCGTAATAAATCGGGCCCTTTTATGGGTAGTGAATTTGCTTTTGAAGATTTAGGTTCGCAAGATGTTGAAAAATACAAATACAAATTTTTACGTGAAGA
>CAYOHT010000228.1:0-3364 GCA_964403815.1 uncultured Cocleimonas sp. | reverse complement strand
TTAAGTTAACTAGTATAAAAACTACCAATAATACAAAATCTACTCCACATTGGTTTACACCCTTCTAGTGAAAAGCACACCCCCCCACTTTTACATGATGTATTTGATTCCGCGGTTGTTTTAATGGCAAATTTTTATATTTATGTTGTACGAAAAGAAAGTAACCTTCTCCAGGATATTATGACAAAAACCTATGTGTTCCAAGGAAATGAAATACTCTTTTCCTTTTATACCAAGGACTTAGATTAATAAACCTAAAGTACTTTGTTTGATGTTCTGTTCAACTTACGCTATACTGACTCCAAACAGAATAAAATTATCACTGATTTACGGGCATAAATTAGTACTTCTATAATTAAATCTGTTTAAAAAAAAGGGGAACATATTATGAAACGGATTACGTTATCAGCTTTCATCGTGCTTGCATTAATTTCAATTGATGCAACTATTTCAATGGCTTACGCCAAATCAAACGTCACTATATTTAAAGTCACCAAGGTTTCTAGCAAAAATAAATTACGCTTGCGCGCATGGCCTAGCCCTAAATCTCGAGTTAAAGTTGCTCTACCCTATAATGCGGTTGATCTCCTTGAAACTGGCAAAAAGAAAACACTAGGTAAATCAAAATGGGTTGAAGTCACTTGGCAAAATAACCAAGGTTGGGTGAATGCTCGCTACCTTAAAAAAACAGGCGTGTTACCCCTGTCAAACAACAGAAGTTCTGCCGTCGTTGCAGCTTCCAGTGGTTCTCACAATGTAGCTAAAAGCCTTGCACGAAATGCTACTAGCTCAAAAAGGGAAGAAGTAATCAAATCAACGCCCAATGCTATGCCGCAAATGCCAACTGAGAACCGCTATTATCAACCTACTCAGTTAGCCGCACGAGAAATGAAAATGGCTTATGCTCCTAGAGAAGCAGCAACGGCTAATACTGGCAAAGTATTACGTTGCCTTGGAAGCTCACCACAGCCTTGGCGTATTAAGTTAAATACGGCTGATAAGAGAATGCAGGTAAACTTAAAAAATGGGGCTTCATTTAATGTGCCCATCAACTACCACGAGTGGGCAAGCTCTAATAAAATCCGCATAAACATTGGTGGAAATAAAGGCCGTAATATTGTTGATGTGAATTTAGAAAAAACCGATGCTTGTAGCACAGGGCTATCAAGAACTAATTATATGTATGAAGTAAATGCGACGATTAATCGCGACTTCTTTTCAGGATGTTGTGAGACTATTCCGCAATAGACTCCCTACTCTCATAAAAAAGCCAGCTATTTACACGCTGGCTTTTTTTATGTTTAAAAACTGTCTGACTAAATATATTTAGTCAATATCATATCTAAGCGCCCCCACAGCCACTCTTTTGTTCGCTGCATTTTTGAACGGTTGACCCAATCACTGTACTTTATTTCATGGCAATGGGAGAAGTCATCAAGCATTATTTCACGCGCTTGATTCGCAATGCCTTCATTTTCGAACTCTTGGTTTGCTTCTAAGTTCCACCGGAAATTCCAGCGATCCATATTGCTTGAACCTATTGTCACCCAATCATCAACAAGCACCATTTTGGTGTGTGTAAAACGCCCTTGATACTCAAATATTCTCACACCGAATCTCAATAAACGTGCGTAATATCGTCTACTTGCGTAGCGAACGGCTGGGTGGTCTGTTATTTCACCAGGCAGAAGTAATCGTACATCTTTTCCATTAAGAGCTGCTTCTCTTAATGCTTTTCGTATTTTTCTGGAAGGTATAAAATACGCCGATGCGAGCCAAACAATATCATTACTATTATTCATTCGTTTCAACAAACCCTTTTTAATTTCAGGTCGCCTGCCCCCCATAGTATAAGCAAGTCGTGCAGGAACATTTTCTGAGCTTACGGGCTTAATAGCAACAGGTTGTGGCACAAGGCTATTCGACCAGTGTCCAAAATTCCTAATAAAAAGCGTTTGCCAATCGGTTACGACACTTCCCTGCACTTCAACAACCGTTTCTCTCCAAGCATCATCACCGTGAAAATCATCAGTAATGCCTGCCCCACCAACAAACACTTTTGTGCCATCTATAATGATATATTTTCGATGAGTACGGAATAGGTTCTTCTTAAATTTACGAAACATAATCGGGTTATAAAAAACCAATTCAATACCCGCTTGCGCTAATTGATGACGATGTTTTTTTAACAAACCTCTACCACCATAAGCATCAACCAATAATTGAATCGAAACACCACGACGAGCTACTTGAATAAATGCTTTGATAAATTGACCTGAGACTTCTCCCGATTCAAATAAATACATTTCCATTAAAATGTACTTTTCTGCCTGCTTAATAGCCTCGAGAATAACTGGGTAAAATTGATCACCATCCACGAGAAAATGGACATTGCTTCCTTTATTCCAAGGAAAGGGAAAATGAGGAGATGTATCAAGCATGACTTAACATATTTAAAAAATAGCAAGCACAAAAAAGCTCCCTGACAGGAGCTTCTTTGATAATCTAAAACAGATATTGAAAAATTCGATGATGATATTCCACTTTAAATATTATCAGGATCAAAACGGAATATCGTCGTCAAAGTTATCAAAGTTCTGCGGTGGCGCACTCTGTTGTGGTGCTTGCTGAGGCGATGATTGTTGTGGAGCACCTCCATCTTGTTGTTGCGGTGCGCCGCCTTGTTGAGACTGCTGACCTTGCTGCTGTTGCGATGGTGCAAAATCACTGCTACCACCAGCTCTGCCGCCTAACATTTGCATTTCGCGCGCGACAATTTCAGTTGAGTATCTATCTGCACCGCTTTGATCTTGCCATTTTCGTGTTCTCAAGTTTCCTTCGATGTAAACTTGTGATCCTTTGCGTAGGTATTCACCCACGATTTCAGCAAGGCGATTGAAAAATACCACACGGTGCCATTCAGTATTCTCTTTTTTCTCGCCTGTTGTTTTATCTTTCCATGTGTCGGTTGTTGCGATGCTTATATTCGTTACCGCGCCACCGCTCGGCATGTATTTAACTTCGGGGTCTTGTCCTAGATTTCCTACAAGAATTACTTTGTTGATGCTCGCCATGTTTCCTATCCTTTTTTAAGTTTGTTTATACCCCACGATAAATATGGAGCAAAAATTTACGTTCAATAATGAACGAGACATTCTACTGCAAATAACTTTTAGTAACTAGGATTATCAAGCACACCCCCCCACTTTTACATGATGTTTTTCCGACATGTGTAAAACATCATGTAAAAGTGGGGGGGTGTGCTTCATATCTATATTTACTTAAGGAAAGACTGATCAAGTCCAATTGTTTTAAACTTGCCAAAACTGCCGATATTTTCCACGAAGATCGGCGCAATAGAATG
>CAYOHT010000227.1:0-3366 GCA_964403815.1 uncultured Cocleimonas sp. | reverse complement strand
CCACTGTAGAGAAAGGATAAACCGTTGAAGAACCAACCACTTCAATGTGATCACGTCCTGCGGCAAAAGTATTTATGGTTAATGTCGAAACAGCAAGTGTTGCTGCAATCATTATTTTGTTTTTCATTTTACTCTCCATTACTTAAAATATTTAACATGGTGGAATAATAAAATAGGAATGTGACAGCTTTATGACAAAGTTATTTATTTTCATCAGGCGAGTATTTACTAGTAATAATACGCAATAAAACCAATACAGAGATGACACCTATACTCAGCAAAACTTCCGTTGTTTGGGATTCTCGATACCAAAAACTAATCAGCTCACCAATTAAAACTACAAGTGTCACATCTAAAATAAAAGTAACTTTTACGCGCCCAAGCACAAGATATGACTGAAATATTCTGATTAGCTCTAAACTTGCAAGAACAACCACAACATTTTTGATCATCGTTTCCGAGCCATGTGACCAATTGTTCGGAAATGAATGATAAAGAATAGCGAAGAGGTTAAAGAAGCCTGCAATTATCCAGATGTAGATCGCAATCATCGAAAGCCCAACAATAAAACCAATTGTTTTTGCGTGCCATTCAACATCAAAAATAAATGTTTTATAGGTGGGTGATGTATGATTTTTATTTGTCATGCCATTACAGTACGGCATCTCAATGACAGCTTTATGACATAAAAATTAATTTTTGTAGAAGCTTATTTTAATGTTAGTTTATTATCTTCTATGCCCAATACCAATTCGCCTGCTAAAACCTGCGCAAAGGTATCATTTACGATTTCACCGCGCCAATCATCTGAGAGTTTAGTCTCACCTGCTTGAATCATATTGGCGACTTGTTTTCGTCCTGCGATAACAGCGGGTGTAATGCCTTGCTTTTTTGCTTCTATTTGAATCACTAGCATCAGCAAATCAATTACGCCGTTTTGAGTAGGTGTGGGTTTTTTACTGCGCGGTAATTCTGGCCATTCGCTTTCTGGTGTTTCTGCGCCTTTCTTTAAAAGGTCTAACCATGTTTGGTGATATTTTTTGGTGCGGTCGGCGTTTATGCCTCGAATTTGTCCAATTTCTTGTGAGCTTTTAGGATTTTGCCTTGCAAGATCAATCAAAATATCGTCACCGATTATCCATTTGCGTGGTAGATCTTTTTGCTCTGCTAGGTTTTCACGCCATGTTGCTAACTCTCTTAAAGTGGCTAATTGGTGGCGCTTTAAAACTTGATTACCTCTGATTTTTTTCCAACGCTGTTCTGCATTTATCGCATAGGTTTCTGGGTCACAGGCTTTTGCAAAATCTTTGTCTAACCACGCTAGACGATTTTGTGATTCTAACTTTTCAAGCATTATAGGATAAATTTGTGCGAGATAGCGTACATCATCTATCGCGTACTTTAACTGCGCTTCTTTTAACGGACGGCGTGACCAGTCAGTACGAACTTGTGATTTATCGATAGCAACGCCTAGCATTTGTTCAACCAAACGCGCATATGCCATCGTGTCGCCCAAACCTAAAACGGCTGCTGCAACTTGCGTATCAAAAATAGGCGTTGGAACTTTGCCCGATAATTGCATTAGGATTTCCATATCTTGATGTGCTGAGTGGAGCACTATTGTCACTTCAGGATCATTCAAAACATCGGTTAATGATGAAAGATCATCAATGCTTAATGGGTCAACACAGGCGCGATGCCCATCCGCTTCAATTTGAATTAAACAGAGTTTAGCGTAGTAGGTTTTTTCGCGAAGAAATTCAGTATCCAGCGCCAGCCATTTTGCACCGCTGATTTTACCCATAAAGGTTTCTAATTTTTCGGTAGTTTCTATAACTTCAAACACGCTTGCTCCAATATTTTCTTGTATAAGATAATGAGTTGTGAGAATAAAGCACTAATAGAGAATAGGGAAGCAGTAGCTACATAAGTATTTAATAATATTACGATATTTTTCTGTTTGTTGACACGCACTAATTTTGGGCGCACTCTTAAAAGAATCTTCCAACCGCTAGGAGGATATAGTCGGCATTATGGAGGATGCTCCCCCAGAACCGACATCAAAAAGGTCTATTCTTTGAGTAGGTCTTTTTTTTGTTTAGATATCGCCAGCTCTCCATAAGCCTTAAAATATTCTCTTTTTTTGCCCGCTACTTGCAATGTTCTGCGTACTTTTTCATTCACTTAGGCAATCTAAAAAGCACACCCCCCCGGTTTTACATGATGATTACTCGGCGCCATGCCTCAGCACTGCTAAGCTTCGAGGTAAATACACATCCGCTATATGTGTAGACTCCAGCTCTAGCTCAAAATCTGGCAATACACTTTGGTAGATTTCATTCTCTTCAGGGGAATCTCCTTCGCGACGCTCTTCGGCGATCATTTCAAACTCAAGTGGTAAGATATCTTGGTTGAAATTCTGGAATGTCTCCTCAGGAAGATCGCTGATAGTTAATGAAAGTGATTGATCATGCTTGAGCTTTTTATTTATTTTATGTTGATAGTTTTCGCCTTTTACAGCGATAATTTTTACTGGCTCAGCACCAAAATATGCGATGACAATATCCAGTGCTAGTTTGCCTTCTCCTTCATCATACAAATAATAGCTAAAATCCATATCCCGTTGCAATGTAAGCCTTGCAACATCATCAAGCTCTACCTGATGATTGTGCGTTAACCGACAGTCTAAAATTGAAAGCCATGCCGAAGAATATTCTTTTAAAAATCCGCAAAATTCATTTTTATGAATTTCATCTTGCAAAGAAACAACAACACGATGGTTTATATATCTTTCTAAGATAGGGTCATAAGAATTACCCACCGCAGAGAGCGCGGTTGTGCCAATCTTTTTTAAATTTTCACTTTGCGTATCAAAAACGGCACCGCCTGACTTTCCGCCTTTCATTCGTGATAAAAAAACATTGAGTGCCTCACCAATGGCATCATTAAACATATTGAAAAATATTTTAAATTTACGCATTAATATGGTCTTAAAGTTAGGATCAGTCACCGCCAATATTTCTTGTTTTCTATTTTCTTGATTCTCTTTTGAAAGCTCGGTGTGGTTTCTGTAAATAACACGAATCTGGTCAATATCATCGCTATAGAAAATATACGATGTAACAGGGTCACCCATTGAGTTTTTTGCGGCTCGTGAAAAATAAAGCTCCATGCCGTTGGTGTAAATATGTGTTCTACCCCATATTTTTTTACCGTCTTGCATTTCAATTGTAGTGTGAAAGTCTTGCAAATCTTGCAGTACGCGGTCTTTATTACGCCACTTCATCACATTGGAAAACAATGCACCAAGGAAGATAAAGCCAATTGTGAGTAGAAAAATACTGTCCATAAAAATTTTCGTTGTTA
>CAYOHT010000226.1:0-3370 GCA_964403815.1 uncultured Cocleimonas sp. | reverse complement strand
TCGGATGGCACCAATACCTCTGCGGTGCAGACAGTGAGCATCACCGTCGATGATGAAACGATTGCCATTACGCCACTTCAGTCATTTAACTTGGATGAGAGTGCAGTGGACACCGCAGCGGTAGGAACCGTGGCAACCACTGGGGATATGCCAGTATCCTTTAGCATTACGGCAGGCAATACAGGTTCCGCTTTTGCCATTGATAATAATGGTCAGATCACGGTCGCGGATACTTCCGCTATCGACTATGAAGTGGCTACCAGCTTTACGCTGACGATTGAAGCGTCCGATGGAACAACCACCGACTCAGAAACCATCACTATCAATATAGGCGATGTGAACGAAGCTGTGGTTGGTGCCATTTCAGATAGTGATGTAACAGTAAATACCGTTGCAGAAGATGCCAGTATCAGCGATAGCGTGGGTATTACGGCTTCCGCTACAGATCCAGATGGCACCGATACGGTGACTTACTCCCTCTCTTCAAATCCTGGTAATCTGTTTGAGATAGATGCAGATAGTGGCGTTGTCACCGTGGCAGCTGTGCTGGATGCTGAAACAGCGACATCACACCAAATTACGGTGCTGGCAACTTCTTCTGATACCTCCACGAGTACGCAGAGCTATACCATTACTGTGACTGATGTGGATGAGGCAGATGTTGGCGTTGTCAGCGACTCAGACGTTAACGTTAATATCGTTGCTGAAAATGCTGCCGTTGATGCCGCAGTCGGCATCACTGCCTCAGCATCTGATACCGATGTTGATGATGACATCACATACTCGCTCTCTGATAATGCCGGTGGGCTGTTTAAAATAGATGCTAATTCCGGTGTGGTCACAATTGCCTCTGCTCTGGACTATGAAACCGAGCGTTCACATAACATCACGGTAGTGGCAACCTCGGACGATTCGAGCACAAGCAGTAAAGTTTTCAATGTCAGGGTGAGCAATGTCAATGACAATGCACCCATTGTTACTACGCCCCAAACGTTTTCAGTTTCAGAACTTGCTGCCAATGAGTCCTCGCTAGGTTTTGCCCAGGCAACTGATGCTGATATCGGTACCTCCCTTTCTGCCTGGATGATCACCGCTGGTAATGACGACGGCATTTTTACGATTGACTCAGATTCAGGTGAGATCACAGTGGCTGATAACGCCAATCTGGATTTTGATACCACACCGAGTTACACACTCTCGTTAACTGTTTCCGATGGTACCAATACCTCAGCGGTAGCCAGCGTGACGATTAATATCACCGATATTGGAACGACTATTAGCCCAGGGCAGTCTTTTACAATTGCTGAAGATATCGTTTCTCCGAGCAATGTCGGCACAGTCACAACAAACGATGATCGTGCAAAGAACTTTACCATCCTCAATGGCAACTCTGGCGGCGCATTTGCCATCGACAACGACGGCAATATCACAGTCGCTGATGCTAGTGCCATCGACTATGAAACGGCTAGCAGCTTTACCCTTACCATTAGCGCATCAGATGGCACCACTCCAATAGCAGCAGATGTCACGATCAATATTAATGATGTGAACGAAGATGTAATCGGAGCCGTATCCGATACTGATGGAGCAGCCAATAGCGTTTCTGAGACTGCCAATATCGGTGATAGCGTAGGTCTTACCACTTCAGCAACCGATCCTGATGGGACTGCCAGTGTCACCTATTCCCTGTCCAGCAACCCTGGGGGTTTATTTACGATTGATCCCAATAGCGGCATCGTCACCGTTAATGCTGCACTGGATGCTGAAACTGCCACCTCCCATGAGATTACGGTCCTGGCGACCTCTTCCGATACTTCTACCAGCTCGCAGAGCTATACCATCACTGTCACTGATGTGGATGAGTTCGATGTGACTGCCATTTTAGACGTTGATGGCTCAGTCAATACCATCGCAGAAGATACCGGTATTGGTGAGACTGTCGGTATCACAGCTTATGCCTCAGATGCTGATGTCGATGACAATATTACTTATAGCTTGAGCGACAATGCCGGTGGATTATTTGCAATTGATGCGATTACCGGCGTTGTCACCATTGCCAGTGCACTGGATTATGAGGCTGCAATATCACACAACATCACGGTGCTCGCGACCTCTGATGATTCGAGTACCGACAGCGAAGTGTTCGCGATTTCAGTGAGCGATGTGAATGACAATGCACCAATCATCACCGCTGCTCAGTCCTTCTCGGTTTCAGAACTTGCCAGTGATGGGTTCTCTCTGGGCAATGCTGATGCAACGGATGTAGATACTGGCACGACTCTCTCCGCCTGGATGATTACCAGTGGCAACGATGATGGCATCTTTGCCATTCATGCTGATTCCGGCGAAATCACCATTACTGATAACAGCAATCTGGATTTTGACACCACTGCCAGCTATACGCTGAGCCTGACGGTTTCTGACAGTACAAATACTTCGCTGGTGCAGACAGTGAGCATCACCGTCGATGATGAAACAATTGCCATTACGCCAGCTCAGTCATTTAACGTGGATGAGAGTGCAGCGAACACTGCAGTGGTAGGAACCGTGGCAACCACGGGGGATGTGCCAGTATCTTTTAGCATTACAGCAGGCAATACAGGTTTCGCATTTGCCATTGATAGCACCGGCAACATTACGGTCAATGATACATCCGCCATTGATTATGAATCAGCGATTAGCTTTGCGCTTACCGTTGTAGCCTCTGATGGCACCAATACGGTATCGCAGTCAGTCACCATCAATATCAATGATACTAACGAAGATGTCATAGGGACTGTCTCTGATACCAATGTCGCCAATGATACTGTGGCTGAGGATGCGGGTATCGGGGATGCTGTCGGCATCACCGCACTGGCTGTCGATCCTGATGGTACCGCTACGGTGAGCTATTCATTATCGTCTAATCCTGGCAGTCTATTTGCTATTGATAGTGCCACGGGTGTGGTGACGGTTAACGCAGCACTTAATGCTGAGTTAGCGACCTCTCATTCGATCACGGTACTGGCAACTTCTTCGGATCTCTCGAACAGCTCAAAGGCGTACACCATTACGGTTACGGACGTGGATGAGTTTGATGTGGGTGCTGTTACTGATACCAATGCAGCGGAAAATACCGTAGCCGAGAACGCGGCTATCGGGGATGCTGTCGGCATCACCGCCCTGGCAGCTGATGCCGATGTGAGTGATGACATCACTTATTCATTTTCCAGCAATCCTGATGGGCTGTTTGCCATTGATAGCTCAACAGGCGTTGTGACCATTGCCTCAGCTCTCGATTATGAGTTGGCAACTTCACACAGCATTACGGTGTTAGCGACTTCGGATGATTTAAGTTCATCCTCTCAAGCCTTTACCATTGCCATCACAG
>CAYOHT010000225.1:0-3388 GCA_964403815.1 uncultured Cocleimonas sp. | reverse complement strand
ACATCATGTAAAAGTGGGGGGGTGTGCTTCTAACTATATTACTAACTACAAACCAAAAAGCCTTTGAGCATTATTAGTCGTTATTTGCGCGACTTTTTCTACGCTAACGCCGCGTAGCTCAGCAACTACATGCGCAACATTTAGTAGATAAGCAGGTTCGTTTCGCTCATTATAATGCAATGAATCTGGTTGATCGGGCGAATCTGTTTCTAATAATAATGATTCAAGCGGCAATGTTTCAATGAGTTTTCTCAATCGTGTGGCGCGAGTATAGGTGATGGGCCCGCCAAATCCTAAATAAAAACCTAGATCAATTAACTGTTTTGCTTGTTGTTCGCTACCTGAAAAACTATGGATAGAGCCAACTAAGTTAGGGAACTGCCGCAAATATTTTAGTACGATGTCTAACGACTTACGTGCATGAATAATCACAGGCAAGTGATATTCATTTGCTAGTTCTAGTTGAGCAACAAAGAGTTTAAGTTGTGATTCTTTATTGCACTCAATAGTTGCCTCATCAATAAAATAATCCAAACCAATCTCGCCGATGGCGATAGGCTTTTCTTTTTCTATCCAGCTTTTTAAGTCGCCAAGGTGGTGGGGTTTATGCTCGCCCATAAACATAGGGTGCAAACCATAAGCGGGGCGGCATAGCGGTTGTTCATCGCCCTGTTCATCGCATAGTTTTTTAATTAATGACCAGCGCTCTGCGGTCGTAGCAGATACGATGATATTGGAAATGCCTGTATTGCTTGCACGTTCAATAGCCGCCTTGCGATCATCATCAAACTCGCTAAAATCAATGTGGCTATGGCTGTCGATTAGTTGCATCATGGGATATATTTTACAAACTTTTTACACTATTGTTACTCAAATTTAACATCATTAACGAATTAGAGCGCTACAATGTGTTCATATTAATAGTAAAACGATTAAGGAGATTTCCATGATTAAGTTATTCATTAGCAGCATCGCGATTACCGCGCTTCTAACATCAGCTGCACAAGCAGGTGAAATTCAAACAGACTCAATTATCAAAGCAGTAACGATTTATCCAAGTAGCGCCAAGGTTGTACGGATTGCGACCATTAACTTAGAGGCAGGTGATAACGATGTCATCATTAATAATTTGCCACTTAATCTAAACGAAACATCATTGCGAGTATCGGGCGAAGGGCAAGGCACAATGAGTTTGGGCAGCGTTGAGTTAATGCGAAACTTCCAAGAAGATGTGGTGCAAGAACGCGAAAAAGCCATTCTTGAGCAAATTGAAGAGCTGCAAGATGGACGAAGAAAAATTCAAGATGCTTGGCAGCGTAGCCGTAATCAATTTGATTACATACAAAGAATGGTATTTGGAAAGAAACAAAAATCAAAAGATAACGCTGATAATCATAAACATGAAGCTTATAGAAACCTTCCTGTAGAAAAATGGCAAGAAGCATGGGACACCTTGGACTCTGCAACAGCCACCATTCAAGACAGAACACGCGTAGCTGAAAAGTCTTTAAAAACCTACGATAAGCAAATTAACAAACTCAAACAAGAGCTAAAACAAGTTGCTGTAAACCAGCGTGAAACAAGAACGGCAAAGCTGCATGTTAAAAGTGACACCGCAACAAAGCTAACTTTAAAGCTCACTTATCAAATACGCGGGGCACGTTGGGCGCCTGTTTATGATGCAGACTTAGATACAACGACAGGAAAAATGGAGCTTAAAACACTGGCACAAATTAGCCAGCGCACGGGTGAAGACTGGAAAGGGGTGGATGTAACGCTTTCTACTTTGCGCCCAAGTGCAGGTACGCAACTGCCAAAGCTAAACCCTTGGGTATTGGATTTTATGCCTGATCTTCCTCCTCCTTCTCCAATGATGAAAAACAAAAAATTTAGAATGGAAAAGAGTGTTGCAATGGACTCCATGCAAACAAAATCTGTAGAGTTGACAGCCTCTGCAGGAGCAGCGCCGGCACCATTGAGAAAAATGGTTCAACAGCAAAGCCAATTAATCAGTACAGACTTTTCTGCTGAATACAAAGTACCAGGTTTGATTAGCTTAGATTCTGGCAGTAATAAACGACGTTTTGCATTAACTTCACAAAACTATGATGCAGATGTACGCTTAGCCAGCGCGCCAAGGCAAGACCCACGCGCAATGATTTTGGCAAAAACAAAACACACGGGCGAAACGCCTTTGTTAGCGGGTAGTTTGTCGTTATATCGTAACGGTAGCTTTGTGGGTAATACTTTTCTACAGCAAAAATTATCAGGTGAAGAGTTAAAATTATCCTTCGGTGAAGACGATAAAGTAAAAATAAAATTCCTACCTGATCCAGATAAAAAGCGTAAAGACGGTTTGTTATTTGGCAAAAAGAAAGTGGTCGAACGCCACTATCAATTAAGCATTCATAGCAACCATGACAAGCCATTTGAAATCTCGCTTTACGATGTTTTACCGGTTGCAGCAAATGAAAATATTAAAGTTAAATTGCTCGGTGATGCGCCAACTAAAAAAGACGTTGAAGATAAAAAAGGAGTGGTGAGCTGGGAGCGTACTTTAAAGCCCAAGCAATATACTAAGCTAAAGTACGGTTACACAGTAAGTTATCCTGAAGATAAGGTAATACCTCGCCTATGAAAACAATTGGACTCATTGGTGGCATGAGTTGGGAGTCCACCGAGAGCTATTACCGCTTGATTAATGAAACTATAAAGGTTGCCCTTGGCGGATTACACTCCGCCAAGTTGGTTTTGGTCAGCGTAGATTTTGCTGAAATTGAAAATCTACAACATCAAGGAAAGTGGGATGAAACAGGGCAGATTCTTACTCATGCAGCACAAAGTTTAGAAAAAGCAGGTGCAGATTTTATCCTTATTTGTACCAACACTATGCACTTGGTTGCACCGCAAGTTCAAGCAGGCATATCAATACCCTTGCTACACATAGCCGATGCTACGGCGGAAGAAGTCAGTAAATTTGGTATTTCTAAAATTGGTTTGTTAGGTACAGCTTTTACAATGGAAGAAGATTTTTATAAAGGAAGGTTAGAAAAGGAATTCGGACTAGAAGTGCTAGTGCCAAACCAAGCTGATAGAAAAGTAGTCCACCAAATCATTTATGATGAACTATGCCTTGGTAAAATAGAAGATGCATCAAGACATGAATATATACGCATTATTGATGACTTAGTAGAACAAGGGGTAGAAGGTGTAATTCTAGGTTGCACTGAAATTTCCCTATTGGTTAAACCACAACACACCACCACAGAACTATTTGATACTACTCGAATTCATGCACTAAAAGCAGTTGAGAAAGCGCTGGGCTAATTTTCATTAATAGCAAATTTTTTATAAAGCTTATCTCTACAGTCTTATCTACTACACTTAA
>CAYOHT010000224.1:0-3435 GCA_964403815.1 uncultured Cocleimonas sp. | reverse complement strand
AAAAGTACTTTCGCCCGCACTAATGTATCAGAATAAAGTTTTATTCACGACATTTAGCGCGAAACCTATTTCCACTCCCACAACCGATGCGGTGCTTTTACAAAATGCCGCAACCTCTTGTGCAGCAATCGTTGAAAACACGTCGAAACTCTACGCCCTAAATATATTGACCGGCGGAGCAGCTCTTGACCTTCAATCAGTTGATGGCGTTGATGACAGCTGGGTAGGCATCGGAGCAGGTAAAATCCCCGCAACACCTCAAATAAGGTATGACAATTATACTGCTAATACTAGTACTCGCGGGGACTGCACAAAAAACGATTGCGTAAGAAATCAAAGTATTCATGCGGCAGATAGAATTATCTCTCTTGATCCTGATACGAGTTTACCTCGTGTATATTGGCGAGTACGAGAAAACTAAAAGCCAAACCTCTATTCTAAAGGCTATCCTTTAAACTTTATAAAATGATAGCCTTTAGTAACTAATACAAAGCCTCACTGTAGCAAACATCATGTAAAAGTGGGGGGGTGTGCTTTCTTCTATACTAATATCTTTAGTATGCATAATAAGCATTGAAACCCCCCTTTAGTTTGTTATTATTACGCGCTATGTCAAAACCCCAAGCTTTAAACTCAACAATAAATAATGCGCCTAGATAAAGTTAAGATCGCAGGCTTTAAGTCATTTGTTGATCCTATTACTATTGATTTACGCAGTAACCTGACAGGCATTGTCGGGCCGAATGGCTGTGGAAAATCAAACACCATTGATGCGGTGCGTTGGGTAATGGGTGAAAGTTCGGCAAAGCATCTACGTGGTTCTTCGATGGATGATGTTATTTTTAGCGGATCATCCTCGCGCAAGCCCATTGGTAAAGCCTCTGTTGAATTATTGTTTGATAATTCCGACGGTAGCCTCGGCGGTGAATATGCAAAATATGCAGAAATTGGTATTAAGCGTGAAATATCACGTGACGGGCAATCAAAATATTTCTTGAATAGCACGCGTTGTCGGCGCCGTGATATTACTGATATTTTTATGGGAACAGGTCTTGGGCCTCGTAGTTACGCGATTATTGAGCAAGGCATGATATCGCGTTTGATTGAAGCCAAACCTGAAGAATTACGCACCACGCTTGAAGAAGCGGCTGGCGTATCAAAATACAAAGAACGTCGCCGTGAAACTGAAAGACGCATAAAAAACACTCGCGAAAACTTAGATCGTTTGACTGATATTCGTGAAGAACTGGAAAAAAATATCAGCCACTTAAACCGCCAAGCCAAAGCAGCAGAGCGTTTTAAAACACTAAAACATGATGAACGTAAAACAAGTGCTGAACTAATCCTTTTACGTTTAAAGAAAGTGCAAGATGATGTAACGATTCGTCAAAATGTGATTAACGAAAATGCTACCAAACATCAAGCGCAACTAGCTGAACAGCGCTCGTTAGAAAACAAGATAGAAGCACAACGTAGCGCACACACCCAAGCCAATGAAGACTTTAATAAGGTACAAGCCAGCTTCTATCAAGCAGGTTCTGAGATTTCACGTTTAGAACAAACGATTCAGCATCAAAAGGAATTATTAGAGCGCCAAAAACGTGAGCTTCTTCAAGTTGATGAAGAGCTAGCGGCAGCAAACAACCACGCAGAAGAAGATCAAAAACAATTGGATACTGCCCAAACAGAATTAAAGGTTTTAGAACCAAAGCTTGAAAAAGAGCGTGCAGAGCTCGATAAATCAAGTGAAATCCTAAATAAAGCAGAAGCTGAACTTTCTACTTGGCAAAGCGCGTGGAACAGTATGCAACAGCGTTTAGCAGAGCCCGCCCAACAAGCGCAAGTCGAACGCACACGAATGGAGCAGTTTGAAAGCCAGTTGCAACATATCGCCAGCCGTTTGTTAAAACTGCAAACGGATCAAGGTGTTTTTAATACCGATGCCTACGAGACTGAACTAAAACAACAGCAGGCAAAACTGGCTGAGTACAAAGAAAAAAACCAGCAAGCTCAAGAAAAACTTGAATCAAGCAAACATGCCGTCGATTCACTTAGCGACAACAACCAAAACACAAGACAATCGCTAGAAGAAACACGCTCACAGTTACAATCACTTACAGGTAGATTAGCCTCACTCGAGGTTTTACAACAGGCTGGGCTAAATAAAGATAGTGGTAAACAATCAGCCAAAGAACGCGATGTTTGGTTAAGTAATCATCAGTTAAGCAATGCGCCTCGGCTGGCTGAATCTATAAGCGTGGAATCGGGTTGGGAAAAAGCTGTTGAAACGGTGTTGGGTGATTTATTAGAATCTTTGCAATTAGATTCCACCGCTGATCTTGAAAAATTAATGCAAGATGCGCCTTCGGTTTCTGCTTCTTTTATTACCGCTTCTAGTACCTCTAAAAAGCCACCAACTAATTCGCTGGCGACAAAAGTCAGCGAACCTTCATCATTACACGCCCTGCTCTCTCACATTTATTGTGCCGACAGCGTTGATGATGCTATCAAACAAAAAACACAATTGAACAACGGTGAAATGCTCATTACCCGCGACGGTATTTTGGTGGGTGAAAACTGGCTGAAGATGCAAGTGCAAGATAAAGGTAGCGCCCAAGACGGCGTGCTTGCGCGCCAAAAGCAGATCGAAAGTACGCAGTCAAAAATTGAAGAACTTAAAGTTGATCTGATCAAACATGAAGACGTTTTAGAAGCAGGCAAAGAGGAAAGCAGCCAGTTAAAAGAACAACAAACTCAACTGCAAAACTCAGTAAACCAATTACACCGTGAAGAATCACAAGCGCAGTCGGTGATTTCTGCTACTGAAAATCGCATTCAACAAACGCAATCCAATCAACAACGAGTAATTCTTGAAATTGCGGATTTAGAAACACGTAAAGTAAAAGAGCAAGATGCGCATAAGCAAGCAACCCATCTGCGTAATACGGCGATGGAGTTGTTAGAAACCTTAGAAAAAGAAAAAACCGAACTCACCGGAAAGGATGCTCCACTGCAACAAACGGTTGTTGAAATGCGTCAGAAAACACAGCAGTTACGTGACCATGCCCAACAAACGCAAGTGCAAGTTGAAACCTTTAAAACCACGCGTAACAGCGCACAGCAGCAACTGGATCGTTTTCAAGGACGCCTTGAGCAGTTACAACAACGCAAAAGTAATTTACAAGAACAAAGTGCTGCGCAACCTACAGAAGATCAAAGCAGTCTTACCGAGCAGTTAGAAACACAACTTGAGCAACGCAAACAAATTGAAGTTGAACTAAGCACCGCACGTGATGCCTTACAAAGCATTGATAATACAGTGCGTGAACTAGAACAGAAACGTCATCAAGCCGAACAACAAGTTGAAACCTTCCGTACTTTGATTGAAAAGCTAAAGTTAGAATGGCAAGAAGTCAGTGTTCGTGAAGAAACCTT
>CAYOHT010000223.1:2250-3554 GCA_964403815.1 uncultured Cocleimonas sp. | reverse complement strand
AGCTTAAATCTCACCAAAGCAATAAACGCGGCGATGCCAATTAGTGCGGCTACCCATTCAAACTTGCCTGAAAAGTTTAAGCCTTCACTGGTCGGCCATAAAACGTGAAGCGCAAAGAACAGGGCGAGGTTTAAAATCACGCCTACAACGGCGGCGGTGATAGCCGTTAAGGGCGCGGTGAATTTAATATCATCGCGTGTCGCTTCAACAGCTGGGCCTCCAACTAAAATAAATAAGAATGATGGCAAAAAAGTGAATAATGCCGCAATAGCCGCACCCATTGCACCTGCTAAAAATAGCATATCGGGGCCGAAGACTTCCTTCGTCCACGCGCCTACAAAGCCTACAAACGATACCACCATAATGAGTGGCCCGGGTGTGGTTTCGCCCAGCGCCAAGCCGTCAATCATCTGTGTGCCTGTTAGCCAAGTGTGCTCTACCACGCCGCCTTGATACACATAAGGCAATACAGCATACGCGCCACCGAAGGTTACCAGAGCCGCTTTGGTAAAGAACACCCCCATTTTGGTTAGCGTGCCATCCCAACCATACGCCATGATTAAGCCGAGCATGGACAGCGCCCAAATAATCAAGCCAATCGTTAAGAACGTAATCACGCGGCTCCATTTGAATTTGGCATGATCAGGCGCGGGGGTATCATCATCAATCAATGCTGCGCCGTAATTAGCATTGAAATCGCCGTGATGTCCGCCTGCTTTGAAATATTCAGGGATAAACCGAGAGCCGACAAAACCAATAATGCCCGCTGCCAGTACGATATAAGGGAAGGGGATTTTAAGTACGAAAATTGCTAAAAAAGCCGTCAAGGCAATGGCGCGTAGAACATTATTGGGCAAGGCTTTTGAGCCGATACGATAAGCCGCAAATAACACGATCGCCGTTACCGCAGGTTTTATGCCATACAAAATTCCTTCAATCACAGGCACATTTCCGTAAGCAAGATAGACCCACGTTAATCCAATCAAAATAAAGAGAGAAGGCAACACAAACAGCACACCTGCCATAATCCCGCCCCACACGCCATGCATCAACCAGCCGATATAAGTTGCCAACTGTTGCGCCTCAGGGCCAGGTAAAACCATGGTGTAATTGAGTGCGTGTAAAAAGCGCTGGTTAGAAATCCAACGGCGTTTCTCTACCAGCTCTTGATGCATCATACTGATTTGACCTGCGGGCCCACCAAAGCTGATAAAACCAAGCTTGAGCCAGTAGATGAAGGATTCCATCATGGAGACAGATTGCGGGGCTTGGGTAGATTCTTTGGCTGTTGCTGATGACAAAAT
>CAYOHT010000223.1:0-2150 GCA_964403815.1 uncultured Cocleimonas sp. | reverse complement strand
AACCCCAATGCCATCATTCGACGTAGTTTCAGAAGTAGATATGCACGAACTTAAAAATGCTATTGATCAAGCCAACCGTGAGGTGGGTACGCGCTATGACTTTAAAGGCACAGAGTGTAGCTTTGAGCTTAATGATGAACAAATAATGCTTAAAGCCGAAGGCGAATTTCAGCTAAAACAGATGCGCGATGTATTACGCTCAAAAATGGTGAAACGAAAAATTGATACAGGGGCTTTGGATGTACAAAATCATGAAGGCTCTTTAAAAAGTACTCGCCAAAAAATATTGTTAAAGCAAGGCTTAGATGGTGATGCAGGGCGTAAGGTGACTAAGCTGATCAAAGCAGGGAAGTTTAAAGTACAAACCCAGATTCAGGGTAATCAAGTGCGTATAACAGGTAAAAAGCGCGATGACTTACAGACGGTGATGGCGATGCTGCGAGAAGAAAATATTGGCGTGCCTGTGCAGTTTACGAATTTTAGGAATTAGTTTATGTTAGATAGTCATATTCTAATAGCACTTCTAACATACTTTGTTCTCGTCGCAAGTCCTGGCCCCGCCACTATCGCTATTATGGATATAGCAATGGATAAGGGGCGAAGGTCTGCCTTGATATTTGCGTCAGGTGTTTTATTGGGGTCATTTGTTTGGGCTTTATTGGCGCTTTTTGGTGTTGCCGTGTTGCTCTCAACCCATGCAAACCTTTTTTATTGGCTTAAAATTGTAGGGGGTGTTTATCTTTTATGGTTATCGTACAAATCTGCCAAGAAAGTTTATTCTAAAAAAGAGCTTGTTCAAAATAGTGCTAATACCGTAACTAAAAGACTCCTTTTTCATGGCTTGGCATTACATGTAACTAACCCTAAGGCTATTTTTACTTGGGTTGCGATTGTATCTTTGGCGCTACCTCAACATGCTTCAATTTCAATGTCGTTGATTGTTGTCGCAGGCTGCATGCTACTTGGCGCTGTTGTTTTTGGAGGTTATGCCCTTTTGTTTTCTACCGCAAAGGCGCAAATGATGTATAGAAAATTGGGCAACTGGTTTAATGGGTTGTTGACCGTTGTCTTTGGCGTGGCGGGCTTAAAGCTTTTAACTAGCTAGAATTAATGAATAATTAGCGTTAGAGTGAGTGTTCTTTAGTTATAGAAATTCTTGTAGGAACTTGTAGTAACTATCTGATTCTAAAATAGTATTGTGTCCCGTATCTTTGATTGTTTTTGAAATTATGGGCGACTTTTTCGCGGCATGTGATTCTGAAAAAGCTTCAATCAAGTTGTGGGTACGTGCAAGTTTGATGGTTTCATCATGCTCTGCAATTAAAATTAGCGTTTCGGCTTTTACATCTTTTGCTTTGAGTGCTGAGTTGTATTTATCTTTAAGTAATAATGACATAGGATACAGAGGGAAACGTGCTTGAGCCACTCTTTGTATGCTGTCGTAAGGTGTGATCAATACCAGTTTATTGACATCTTTAACAGATGCGAGGTAGGTTGCAACACCACTGCCTAAACTACGACCCATCACAGAGATATCACTGTGCTGTTTTTTTAATGACTCAAAAATGGCTTTTGCATCACCGTAGTTTTCTTTTTCGCCAGGTATGCCTGTGCTACCGCCGTAGCCACGATAATTGACGAGATAGACTGTGTGATCAGGAAAAGTACTGGCAAACTTATCCGCATTAATCGCCACGGGTTCTTTGTTTCCGCCAAAATACATAATGGCTTTTTGTTTGCCTTTATTGACGATAATAATGTTTAAATCTTCACCCTGATGAGTAAATATCATTTCATCAAAATAGTGTGGGATTTTTGGGGTAGGGAAGTACAGTAAGCTGTGTTGTTTGAAGTAGAGCATTCCTGCAAAGATAAGGTAGGCAACAGCAGCGAGTCTTGAGATTATGATTAAAATAGTCATGGGCGTAATATTAGTTGGATAATTACTAATATAGTTCATTTGTTGGATAAAGAAAGAGATGTCCACGAAAGGCACGAAAAAAAGATGAAAGCTTAAGGAGAGACTGATTAAGTCCCATAAAATTCTGATGCCTTGTAAGTCAGCCCTGCGGGGCTTAGCCAAGTTCTCAATTTTTTCGTTATTGATTTGAACCATAGAATGACTATGCTTAAAATCAATGTCTCGAACT
>CAYOHT010000222.1:0-3574 GCA_964403815.1 uncultured Cocleimonas sp. | reverse complement strand
AATGATGATGGCGAGATGGTATTTTCATTTGGTAATTATCTTGCTTTTTTTCAAAACAAAATTTACTGGCTTACCTTTGTTAAAACCGCCGCTTATGCGATTGGCATTACCATCTTGGCGTTTATCATTACTTTCCCTATCGCATTTTACCTCACCAAAGTTATCTCAAAAAAACATGCCAGTGTATTTATTCTGTTGTTATTGATTCCACTTTGGGTCGGTGAATTAGTAACAATTTATGGCTGGATGGTGCTACTGGGGGATCACGGCATCATTAATCATTTCCTAATGACTATCGGCATTATCGACAAACCCATCAATATGCTCTACACCAATTTCAGTATGATTATTGGGCTGTTGTACATGTCCATGCTGTTTATGGTCGTACCTGTTATGTCGACGTTAGAGAGTTTAGATGACTCCCTCATCGAGGCCGCAAGTGATTTAGGCGCATCAAAATGGACTATCTTTAGAACCATCATTATCCCCTACTCCATGCCAGGAATCGTCTCAGGCGCAATCATTGTTTTCATGCTAGTCATTGGTGATTACCTAGCGCCTAATATATTGGGCGGCAAGAGTTCACTCTGGTTTACCGAGCAAATATACAACCAATTCTTATCCACCTTTAACTGGAATGAAGGCGCGGCATTTGGTTTCTTATTGCTGATGCTGTCTTCTAGCATTATTTGGTTAGCCCTGAGATTATCGGGTCAAAGATTAGACAAAGTAGGAGCTTAAAGTGATACGTTCACTCCCAAACACACCCATTTACAAATACGGTTACCGAATTTACGTTACCCTTTTCTTCTTATTTTTGGTGATGCCATTAATTGCTATCTCAGTCTTGGCATTTAATGATTCCAACTACATTGCTTTACCGTGGAATGGCTTCACCATGGATTGGTTCTTTTCCGCAACCGATGACAGGGAAGGTGTTTTTGCCGATACTGGACTGCTTGAAAGTATCGTCACCAGCTTAACTTCAGCGCTTATCGTTGCCACAATGTCTACCATTGTCGGCACAATGGCGGCACTCCTCTTTGAAGAAGAACAGTTTAGATTCAAAGGTTTGTTGTACTTTCTTGCTTTAACGCCTTTAGTTATTCCTGGCGTTATTCTAGGTATTTCGATTTTGCTTAGCTCCACTTCCGCAGGAAACTTTATCGAGAAAAGCTTTGGCGTTGATATAGAACTATTCAGACCCAGCTATTGGCTGGTGATCTTAGGTCAGTTTTCCTTCGGTGCAACTTACGTTATGTTGCTGGTCTCAGCGCGTTTAAAAAAGTATGACCGATCATTAGAAGAAGCGGCGTTAAGCTTAAAAGCCACGCGCGTACAAGCGATCTGGTATGTAACGATTCCCTTCTTGCGCCCTGCAATTATTGGTGCATTTGTAGTTGCTTTCTTACTCAGCTTTTCTAATATAAATACTACGATCTTCTTGGTTGGATCTGATCCTACTCTACCGATTGATTTGTATTCTCGTATTCGATTTAGCTCAACGCCTGTATTGAATGCAATCTCGTTCTTAATCGTTTTGGTTATTACGATATTCGCAGTGACTAATTTCTTTCTCTCGCGAAATAAAGAAGATAGTTAAATGATAAAACACTGGGAACCCTTCGACTCCGCTCAGGGAACGCCCTTAACTAAATACAAAGCACACCCCCCCACTTTTACATGATGCATCATGTAAAAGTGGGGGGGTGTGCTTTTAAACAACTAAGACACTATGTTAATCGTTCAAATAAGTGACACACATATAACCGGTTGGAATAAAAAAGTCTGTGGCGTTGCACCAACCGCAGAAAATCTTTCAAACTGTATAGATCATATCAACCACCTCAACCCGCCAGCCGATGTTGTGTTAGTAACAGGCGATCTGACTAACAATGGTAGTTTAGAAGAAGCTGAACAAGCTGGGAGCTTATTGGCAAAACTTAACTGCCCATATTTTGTTGTCCCAGGGAATCACGATAGCCGACGCGTGCTTTGGCCTGTGTTTGATGAACAAGCTTGTCCAAAGAATTCACAAGGGTTTATTCATTTTGTTGTCGATGATTATGATGTACGTTTAATCGGTTTAGACACGCTTGACCAAGGTAAACCTGGCGGAAAGTTATCTAAAAAAAGCATCAAATGGCTAGGCCATCGCTTAGCAGAAAATAAAGACAAACCAACCATTATTTTTATGCATCATCCCCCTGTAAAGTGCGGCGTGCTAGAAACAGATATGGATGGTTTTGTCGGCGCTGAATATTTAGCAAACGTCGTCAAAAAATATGACAATATTGAGCGCATCCTCTGCGGGCATATTCATACACAAACCCATACTCGCTGGTATGGCACAGTGGTTACAACCGCGCCATCAAGCACGGGAATGAGAATTGAAGTAGATTTGAGTTTACAAAAAGAGTCGCAGTTTGTGCTTGAAGCGCCCAGCTATTTACTGCATTACTGGACACCTGATAAGAACTTAGTCACGCACACAATAAATACCGTAGACACTGAGCATTATTTATTTGAGCAGCATTCGCCGCTTTAAGACAAATCTTTGAAAATACTTTTCGCAACTTCAACACCTTGATCCCAACACATGCCTGAAATATTTACTGCATTTGGTGCTCTACCTTTTGGGTAAAAATAGGCGTTTCTTCCCTCTTCTGGAAGAAGCTGCCTCACATTTCCCGCAGCAAAGTAGGCAGAGTCAGAACAACGCCCGTGCTTGCCTACTTTAGGGCTAAAGGTTTCTGTATCAAATTCGATATGGCTCATGCGAATGAGGCTTGATTCAGGTGTAAATTGACCCGTAAATAACACGCCATCACATTCAATGGATTTTTGAATGCCACTCGCATTTTCTAGGATTACCGACTCAACTCGCTGATCACCTACTATCTTGTGAATCTTTGTTTCAAGAAACAATTTAGTCCCAAAAACTAAAGCGCCATAATGAATTGGCCAGCGCACGCTTGGCTTTGAGTTTTCTTCAATCATAGCGACTGGTTTTATGCCGCCTTTTCGACAGGTCAACAGCGCTGAAAAGCTGACGATTTCTGTGCCTACAATTAAGGGACGCTTAAAAGGAATCTTATTTTTTAAATAAACCATTCCCTGCAAAGCGCCAGTATTGTAAATCCCCAATGCACGATCGCCCGATACAAAGCGAGCTGAGCGTGGTTTTTCTCTGGTACCTGTGGCAATTAAGACGCGTTTGGCATTCAGTTCATAAACCCCTTTTTGTGAGACAAGACTCAGTTTTCCACCTTCGCCTAAATGAGTTACCGTCGTATTAAGATGAATATCAATACCTAAATTTTGCGCCTCAGCAACATTTTTATTAGCATATTGTGGCCCCGTCAAAACACGTTTGTATTTTTTAAAGCCAAAGGCAATATGCCCACAATGCCGAGGAATACCGCCCGCTTCAGATTCTCGTTCAATCACGATAATATTATCTATTCCCGCTTTTTTAAGCGTGATGGCGGCAGCTAAACCTGCGGGCCCTGAACCAATAATTGCAACATCGCAATGTTGCTGAGGAACGCTTAATGAAGTCATTAGCCATCCT
>CAYOHT010000221.1:0-3574 GCA_964403815.1 uncultured Cocleimonas sp. | reverse complement strand
CCCCACTTAATCTTATTAAACGATTCCATTTGCGCATCGGATGCTTTTTCTTGGTACTTATTCTTAAACTCATCATACGGCATCCCATAAACAATCTCGCGTGCCGTATCATAATCAACACTTTCACCGTGGGTTTCTGCTTCTGACATATACCACTTCGCTAAGCAATTCCGACAAAATCCTGCCATATTCATTAAATCAATATTTTGCACATCGGTACGCTTTTGAAAATGCCCTAACATTTTACGCCACGCCGCCGCTTCGATTTCTAACTGTGTTTGCTTATCCATGTTTAAACTCTTTAGCTGATAAAGTAAGGATCTATATTAAAGCACACCCCCCCTGTTTTACATGATGTTTAATTATTTATAACATAGTTTTAAAAATTATGTTTCCTTTTTGTTCTCTTTTGTGAGAATATCTATAATTATACAATTTCACAATAACTTGGTCGCGAGAAGAAAATGCTATCCCACATCCATCTTAGAAACTTTGCCATTATTGAAACACTCGACCTTGAGTTAAAAACAGGCATGACAGCTCTCACGGGAGAAACAGGTGCGGGTAAATCTATTTTAATTGATGCGATAGGTTTGGTACTCGGCGATAGAGCCGAAAGCGGCGTAGTTCGCCATGGCGCAGACAAAGCCGAAATTACCTTAACCGTCGAGCTAGATGACACTCCCTCTGCCCAAGCGTGGCTGGCTGAACAGGACTTATCAGATGATAATGATGACGACCAATGTATCTTGCGCCGAGTAATCACCGCGAATGGAAAATCACGCGCATGGATTAATGGATCACCCTGTAACCTGTCAATGCTACGCCAATTGGGCGAACAGTTAGTTGATATACACGGCCAACACGAACATCAATCGTTAATGAAAAAAGACATGCAAAGACAAATGTTAGATGACTTTGCAGGCGGCGACCTTACAAAAGGATCAACAAACCAAAAGAATAAACAACAGATGTTACTGTTTAAAACAGCTGCCACCTATAACGAGTGGAAAGCAATCAAGACCAAGCTAGACCTTATCAGCAGTCAAAATAGTAATCATCAAGCTAAGCTTGATTTACTCCGTTTTCAAACCCAAGAGTTGGATGAACTGCAACTGACTGAAGGCGAATCCTACAAACTTGATGAAGAACATGCCCGCCTTTCAAACGCAGGGCAATTATTAGAAACCAGCTCGCAAAGCGTATTAAAGCTCTACGATAATGATGGCAATAACGACAACGAGCAATCTATTTACTCCATGATCAGTTGTGTTTTACAACAATTAGAAGATAGCTCGCAACTGGATGCTTCGTTAAAAGAACCGTTAGAAATTTTGCAAAGTACACAAATCCAAATCCAAGAAGCCACCGACCTATTACGCCGCTATCAAGAGTCCGTAGGGCTAGACCCTGAACGCCTAGATTGGGTAAACAACCGACTAACAACTATTCATGAATTATCTCGCAAACATCAAACTAAACCAGAATTCTTATTTGAAAAATGGCAAGCATTACAAGCAGAGCTAAACGAGTTAGATAGCGATGAATACGACCTTGATGCCCTGCAAGAAAAACTAGAGTCATGCGAACAGGCTTATATGGATACAGCCAAAAAACTGAGCAAAGCGCGTAACAAAGCAGCTCAACAACTTTCCCAAGGCGTAAGCGAGGCAATGCAAACTTTGGGAATGGAAGGCGGATGTTTTGTAATTGCAATACAACCAAGCGAAAAGTTTTCATCTCACGGCATGGATAATATTGAATTCCAAGTCAGCGCCAATCCTGGTCAACCACTCAAACCCATTATAAAAGTTGCATCAGGTGGTGAACTATCACGTATCTCACTCGCCATCCAAATGATAGCCGCACAACGCATCACACTCCCTGCCCTCATATTTGATGAGGTTGATAGTGGCATTGGTGGCGGCATAGCAGAAATTGTTGGGCAGCAACTGCGTAAACTCGGTATTGATCGCCAAGTTTTATGTGTAACACATTTACCTCAAGTTGCCTCACAGGCTCACAACCATTACAAGGTAACAAAACTAAAAGGTGAAAACAGCACCTCAACAGGCATGATAGTTCTGGATGATAAACAACGCATAGAAGAAGTAGCGCGCATGATGGGGGGTGTGGATATTACTGAATCAACATTGAATTTAGCCAGCGAGATGTTGAACCAAAAAGCCGCTTAATAAGAGACTGGTGAAACATCATGTAAAACTAGGGGGGTGTGAGTTTAAATAAGTCTGATCTAGAAGAACGTCCAAGACCAAGTGGCCGCACCCGTTTTCTTAATTTTTGTCATCTTAGTATTTTTTGATAACTTATCACTACTTTTCTTCGATTTCTCTATCTCGTCATCTAACTGACCATTTTCAACCATACCGTCCAATGTTTTCTTCGCTACATCGATAGCCTTATTACCGTCATAGTTTTCTGACTCATCAGGAATTGATTGTGCATCGCCGTCAAAAAGCACCACTACTTCTGGCTCTCCTACTGCTGTTTTTTTCTCTGCGATAGTATTGGCAGTTGTTGCTGTATTCTTCTTTTTATTATCTTTATCCAAATAATCAAGAATCCCATCATTATCAGAGTCCTTAATACCACCCTCTACAATGGTCAACATGTCATCTCCATCATCATTACCATCTAAGTAGTTCGGTACACCATCATCATCCGTATCATCATTAACTGGGCTGCCATCTTTATTCAAATCTTCAAGTTTTGTTAATACGCCATCGTTGTCATCATCATTATCCAACGCATCAATAATTCCGTCGTGATCTGAATCTTGCGGTGCATTGATATCCATCCCAATTTCGATAGCATCAGAAACACTATCCCCATCGCTATCGCGTTTAAGTGGGTTTGTACCCAATATTTTTTCTTGGCTATCCAGTAAACCATCATTATCCGTATCGGTGTAGCGATTAATAACCGCTTTTCTTTTTACAGCTGCGGGAGCTGATGCTACTTCGGTCTTCTTAGTTTGCAGTTTACTATCGTTTGTTTTAACGTTTTTATCTACCTTATCTACTGCTTTTTTTTCTGACAATTTTTTTGTGCTCTTTTTAGTTTTTGTTTTTTTACTCGCAACCATTACTTTTTTATTACTTTTAGGCTCTTTAGCTTTGGCATCAAGGTAATCCGCAATACCATCTTTATTTGTATCAGGTAATTTAAAGTTGTCGCTAATACCATCTCCATTTTTATCTACACCACCATAGTGGTCAAGATCAAAAGCATCATCGATACCATCTAGGTTTTCATCTTTATTCAATACACCTGCTTC
The DNA here is from genome assembly GCA_964403815.1 of uncultured Cocleimonas sp. Classification (GTDB taxonomy): domain Bacteria; phylum Pseudomonadota; class Gammaproteobacteria; order Thiotrichales; family Thiotrichaceae; genus Cocleimonas. Next base: position 276 of record CAYOHT010000221.1, on the reverse strand, counting down.
AACACCATCAGGAACACCATCATTATCGGAGTCACTATCCAGATGATTGCTTAAACCATCACCATCTATATCGACATATTTTTTAGAATGGTTCTCTAATATTGTAGGTAAACCATCGTTATCATCGTCATAATCCAGCGCATTTATGCTTTTATCTCCATCACTATCGAGTGGTTTCGCATGGTTAGAGCCAACTTCCACACCATCATCAATGCCATCACCATCAGTGTCTGCAAGATAAACCTCTGTGCCTATTTTATTTTCATATTGATCAGA
>CAYOHT010000220.1:0-3658 GCA_964403815.1 uncultured Cocleimonas sp. | reverse complement strand
AAATGTCGTGAATAAAACTTTATTCTGATACATTAGTGCGGGCGAAAGTACTTTTCCAGCGCAAACCGCCCATTATCCTCAAGTACTGAGAGCTGATCTCTGTCGTTACTCGCTTTTTTACTAGAGAGGAATGAGCTTGCCATACCAGTAAGTAGAAATAGACCTATCAGCATTGCAACAAGTAGCTCTATCAGTGAAAAGCCTTGATGTTTGTTTTGAACAAAAGAGTAGTTAGCAGGTGTCATGGCGCTGCAACTCTCAAGTTGAGGCTGATAGAACCATCTTGGACTATTTCATCTTTAAAGGCGCGATTAGTCCAACCTACTGTAACGGTTACATCGCCTAATGCACAGCCATTACGGCATGCAATACTCAATGATCCTGAAGGCAGTGAGACAATATCATCGGAATTTTCTATTTTTATACCACCTGTTCTAGAGCCATCATCTTCTGTGTCACCATCCGCTATATTGCCACAAACTAGGATGAGTTTATCTAGTAGCGCAACATCATCAGCGTCACAAAAAGTTGTCGAACAATCAGGGCGCACAGTAGTGCAATCCAAAGTGCTGCTATCAAATACATAATCACCATTTAATACGCTATTCTATTTGCTGCCATGCGTTCCATAGCATTTTGAACGACGCCAATAGCCTGTTGTTTCATAACGGATTGATGCGTGCCTTTCAAGCCAATAAATTGCATACTAAGCACACCTAACATAGCAGTAGATAAAATCATTGCCGAGATAAGCACCTCGATAAGGGTGAATCCTGATTTTCTTATAGGCAGGCGCAAGGGTGTTGTTCTATTGTTAGCACATAGATTCTTTGTTGTTACAGAGCCTTTTCTGAGTTGATTATTCATTTGTGTATTAGGACGTGTGTGTTATTTTTATTTTTGATTGTATCGCTCGGATTAAACCATTAGTCATGCTTTTATGGTTACTTATCTAATGATCAACTGATGAGCGGTCGTACTGAAGCATCTTGTTAAGACATGATGTAACGGTTTCACGCTAATAATTGTATTATCCGTTTAAAAGCCAACGGCAAGTTGAGTTTAAGGTGTGCTTTCAAATAATCTCTATTATGATAGTCTCCCACTTTTATATTTAATCAGACAATAATACCTATGATAGTTAGAACGCGCTTTGCCCCCAGCCCCACAGGTTATCTTCACATCGGAGGCGCACGTACTGCGCTGTATTCTTGGTTGCACGCGCGCAAGCATGGTGGCAAGTTTGTTTTGCGTATTGAAGACACCGATAGAGAGCGCTCAACCCAAGCTTCGGTCGATGCCATTATTGAAGGCATGGATTGGTTGGGTTTGGATTATGACGAAGGTCCTATTTTTCAAACCGAGCGTTTTGATCGCTACGCCGAAGTGATTGATGAAATGCTAGAGCAGGGCAATGCTTACCGCTGTTATTGTACGCGTGATGAGTTGGATGCCGTGCGTGAAGCACAACGCGCCAATAAGGAAAAACCTCGCTACAACGGCAAGTGTCGTGACCGCCAAGATACACCTGAGGGTGTGGATTCGGTTATCCGTTTTAAGAATCCACTTGAAGGCGATGTGGTGATTGATGACTTAATTAAAGGTCAAATTGTCATTAACAACCGTGAGCTGGATGACCTGATTATCGCGCGCACAGATGGCACGCCGACCTATAACTTCACCGTGGTTGTGGATGATTTGGATATGGAAATGACCCACGTGATTCGTGGCGACGATCATATCAACAACACCCCACGCCAAATCAATATGATCACCGCATTGGGCAAAGACGTACCTAAATACGCGCACGCGCCAATGATTTTGGGTGATGATGGAAAACGCTTGTCAAAACGCCACGGCGCGGTGGGCGTGATGCAATACCGTGATGATGGCTACTTTCCACAAGCGGTACTTAACTATTTACTACGACTCGGCTGGTCGCATGAAGATCAAGAAATATTCTCGCGTGAAGAGATGATTGAGCTATTCAAAATTGAAAACGTCAATGGCGCGGCATCAACATTTAATACCAAAAAGCTAATCTGGGTAAACGAGCAATACATCAAAACACTGCCAGCGGAAGAAATCGCAGAACATTTGCAATGGCATTTGGATAATCAAGGTTTGACGATAGTCGAAGGTGATGATTTTCCCGCGCTACACGATGTAATCGAAGCACATCGTGACCGTGCAAAAACACTCAAAGAACTAGCGGCAGGTATGGTCTATTACTATCAAGACTTTGAAAGCTACGACGAGAACGCCGCCAAGAAGCACTTTAAAACAGCCACCCCAGCCATCCTACAAAACCTGCTGGATAAATTCAGCCAGATAGAAGACTGGAACCCTGAAAATATAGAAGCAAAAATCAAAAATACTTGTGAAGAATTAGAACTAGGCATGGGCAAAGTAGGCCCCGCATTACGCGTAGCCGTAACAGGCACAGCGATGTCGCCCTCATTAGAAGTTACATTGGATTTGATTGGCAAGAAGAGAAGCTTGGAGCGTTTGGAAAAGGCGGTTGAGTTTGCTACGGCTAAATATGCTTAGGGAATGCATCATGTAAAAGTAGGGGGGTGTGCTTTTAATTATCGGGTGGTTTATTTTAATCCTGTTAATTATTTCTATTCTTGTATGGGTGGTTTTCTTTGTCTTTTTTACAGGAATATACCAACCACCTATTGTTCAAGAAATGTTTACAAATAGATTCTAATATTATTGTTGCTTATTCAGCTAGGCAACAATTTTTAATATCAGAATATGAAAGGCTTGATAATCAAATATCATCATTACTCTGTAAAAAAGATCATGATGTTTATTCTTAGAATAAACATGATAAACAAAAGACAGCGATGCTTAAAAGAAGCTCAAGACTTAGATGAAAAAATTAAATGCTTGCTTGATAAACTATGATTCCATCAAAACAGGCGCACGGTCAAAAGCATGTATCAAGAGTCTTGATATATTACTTATCTATCATCATGGTTAAACTAATAAATTATTGAGCTGGAGATAATTATGGCGCATGTTGTCGGTGGTCGTTCAGGTTGGTTAAGAACTAAGTTAGAACCTAGTGGTATAGAAGTATCTTTACCTGAATACTTAAAGGTTGATATTACAGAATCAAAAGATGGTAGAGAGTATTTTACTATCCTTGAAGGTGTTCATAAGGGAAAGAAAGCATCAGTAAAATTATCAGCGGATGGCAGTTCTAATTTAGGCACAATGGCAATGTATAGAGGAGCCGCTAAACTGGTGTTTAATATTGCTAAAGGTGAGGTTACTTATGGGGGAGGAGTAGCAAAAGCTATTACTCATCCTGATTCCCCAACTCCAAAAGGTACTCACCCTATTCAAATACCAGATTATCCTCACCGTGCTGGAGATACTTATCTAAGTACAACTCCTTATACGCTTAGTTGGTTTTTTTTGGGGGTTGGTAATGCTGTTACTAACAGTAGTGACCGTTATTTACATACAGGGACTCGTAGCTTAGGGTGTGTTACCGTGAATCCTGATGAATGGACAAAATTATATAAGCACCTTATTTTATCTCGAACAGGAGACGATAGAAATGTTGGGACAATTACAGTGGTATAAATTCTTTCTGATAATCTCGTTGGTATTCTTTTTACAGGGGTGTAACTATGAAGATATA
>CAYOHT010000219.1:0-3663 GCA_964403815.1 uncultured Cocleimonas sp. | reverse complement strand
TATCGGCAGTTTTGGCAAGTTTAAAATAATTGGACTTGATCAGTCTTTCCTTAAGAAGTAGCTTAGCCTTGAGCCTCTTTCTAATTCTCAGGAAAACCACAAAATTATAGTCTACAATTATATTAGCTTATGGAGATGCCTCAAAATTACCAATAACAACCAGCATCCATACACATAATTTCTAAGTTTCAAGGAGAGCGAATCAAATGGCTAGCGCGGAAAACAAAGATAAGGAAAATAATATCGAAATTGATGTTGTTTTTAAAACTGAATGCGCGGTAATCAATAAGCAACGAGCAATAAGAAGCAAAGCCCCCCAAGAAGTGCCACAACTGGGGTTAGCTTTATCAGGCGGTGGCATTCGTTCTGCCTCATTTGCAATGGGCGTTACGCAAGCCTTAGATAAGTATCAGCTCTTTGATGAGGTTGATTACCTTTCTACCGTATCGGGCGGCGGTTATATGGGTAGTGCAATTACTTGGTTTCACCACCAACAAACTGAAAAGCGTGAGGGTTCTGGTCCTGAGCTTGTTAAAGATTCTGATAATGAATTTATCTTGGGTAAAGAAAGCATAGGAACACGAGCAACACTCATCGAATGCGAACAAAAAGACGAAGAGAATAATTTCCTCAGCTATATTCGTCAACACGGTGATTACTTAACGCCAGGCAAACGACTAAGCTCTCTTTCAATGGTGGCGCAGATTCTAGCCAATTCACTGGTTGCTGTTTTGGTTTATTTTTCCTTAGTTTTATCTGGCATGTTTGCGCTGAATTATATTGGTTTCTTTAAAAAGAATAGCTGGTCTATTTTTAATTTTGACAATACAACACCTGTGATCATTCTCGCACTTTTACTTATCATCTTTTCTATATTTATCGCAATCATTTCATCCATGGCTTCACGGGACAAAACGAAAGATACTGAGAAGGGCTATAAGAGACGAGTCAGAACCCAAAAGTTCTTTGGCTATTTAATGGTAGGTACTCTACTGTTACTAGCACTCGCATCCATGGGAATGTTACAAGATTTTCTTGAAGAAAAATCCTACTTTGGTTCAGAAGCCGTTGGACTCATCCCACTACTAATTGGTGGCATAGGTACACTGCTTGAGTTATCCAATATGCGTACAGTAAAAGTCGCCAAAGGTAAATTCTCTAGTATGCGCGTCTGGATTTTATCTCTATTGCTAATTTATGGCTTATTCTATGCTTCCTATCTCATTGCGGACCATTACAAAGGGGATGCATTATTTGCCGCTATCGCCACTTTATCCGTTGGCATATTCTTCGGTTGGTTTACCGATCTCAATTTATTTGGAATCAACCGCATGTATCGCGACCGCCTTATGGAAGCCTTTATGCCAAACACCAGCAGTGTTGAAAAAAACCAATGGGAACCTGCCACAAAAGCTGATCAAACAATGGTTGTTAATATGTGTGGCAATGGTGTTTTTAGTAAGAACACCGATGGCTCAATCGATGTAAACCTTAAAAAGATTAAGTCCGCTGGTCCTTATCATCTCATCAATACCAACATTGTTTTAAACGACTCAGAAGAGGCTAAGTTCCGTGGCAGAGGGGGAGATAACTTTGTTATTTCACCCGCATTCAGCGGTAGCGACTCGGTTAATTGGCACCCTACTTTAGATTTTGTCGATGGTAAAATTTCACATGCGACTGCGATGGCTATATCAGGGGCGGCATTAAACCCAGGAACTGGGGTGGGTGGTTTGGGTACGACCCGAAATAAATTGGTATCCTTTATGATGGCATTTTTTCACCTGCGGTTAGGCTGGTGGCTAGCTAATCCAAATGCTAAGAATAAAAAAGAGCTTTCTAAAAAACCCAATTTTATCGTCCCTGGGCTTACCCAAGGCGTGTTTGCATACAATAACAAAGAAGACTCAACATTTATCGAACTCACAGATGGCGGACATTTTGAAAATACGGGCATCTATGAATTAATTAGGCGTAAATTGCCCATTATCATACTTTCCCAAGCAGGGGCTGATCCTAAATTCACCTTAGAAGATATCGCCAATGTTATGGAAAGGGTTCGTGTTGATTTTGGTGTTACCATCAGCTTTTTAGACGATTACGGATTAAATGCTATTTTACCCAATGGCGACAATGATACTGATGCGGTTGAAAAAAAGTTTGATCTATCAAAAAAAGGCTTTGCCATCGCTAAAATTGAATACCCCGATGAAGAGGAACTTGGTTATTTAATTGTGATTAAATCACTGATGATAAAAGATTTACCGCTGTCATTGTTTCACTACAAGTCGGTTAATACCGACTTCCCTAACCAAACAACAGCTGATCAATTTTTTGATGAAAACCAGTTTGAAGCCTACCGCGAACTGGGTTATCAATTGACCAAGCAAATGGCAGAAGCTTGTAAAACAAACAAAGGCTCTGAAAGCGTTTCATTAACAGAGCTGAAAACTTGGTTGGATTCTTTGAGTTGATAATCAAAATGAAATTGAAGCACACACCCCCACTTTTACATGATGATTTAAAATTAACACATTCTCTGAATCTAGCAAAAACAATCATGTAAAAGTGGGGGGGTGTGTTATTAAAATGTCATTAAAAGCTGCTAGTTAGAGGTAGCTCTTCTCGTAAACAACACCAAACAAATAGCACTAGAAATCCCTCCAGAGGCAAAGACCATCGCCATCAGGAATCGTTGGTAATGTGTTCGTCATGGTGTTTTATACTTTTCATCCATAAATAACCTCACATCTTCTTAATGTTCTTGAGTTAATACTATTTTCTGCAATAGTAGCCTAGTTAATAAAACTTAAGCAAAAAATGACTCCGTTCCCTTTCAAATTTTTTAATAAAAACCCCATCGGTCGCGATTTTGTCGTCGGCGATGTTCATGGCATGTTTTCATTATTAGAATCCCAGCTTGAAAGTTTAGATTTTGATCCAGAGGCTGACCGTGTATTTTCCGTCGGAGATTTAATTGATCGTGGCCCTGAATCATACCGCGTTCTTGAGTTTTTAGATAAGCCTTGGTTCCATGCCATCAAAGGCAATCACGAAATGATGTTGATTGAAGCCAAGCATAAAAAAACCAATTACCGTAGTTGGGTAAACAATAATGGTGGCGCATGGTGGGAAGATGTAGACCCCGAAACACAAACGATAATTCGTGAACGTTTAAAGGAGTTACCTGTAATACTAGAGATTGAAAGTGATATAGGAAATATTGGTGTAGTACATGCCGATGTCCCTGTGGGTTTGACGTGGCAAGAAATCATTCGTAATATTAATATTGATGAAGAAATGCGTGATTACATTATGTGGTCACGCAATCGCTATAAATATATCCAGCTTACTGGCGAAACGGTTGATGTTGAAGGTATTGACCTTGTTGTTATGGGGCATACACCTATTAGCAAGCCAATGAATATCAATAACTTATACTATATTGACACAGGAGCTTATTACTATAAAAGTGAGAATCTGGGGCATTTGACGCTTCTGCAAATCCATCCTGAAATTGAAGTGCATCAATATCCTCAACCGCTTTAAAAGTTATTTAGTCTCCATAAGTTTATAGACGAGAAGCATTTATGTTGATTTTGTCGAAGCACACCCCCCCACTTTTACATGATACCTATTAAAGTTATGGAAAGTTATAGTTAA
>CAYOHT010000218.1:0-3676 GCA_964403815.1 uncultured Cocleimonas sp. | reverse complement strand
AAACAATATGAAGCATATGCAAAGCAAATTGCTGTACAGCAAAAGGCAATAGCTGAAGCTTTCAAAAAATCTCAAGCTAATCACAACCATTCCTCGGTTTTATAACTTCGCTAGTCACACTCCATAGTTATTTTGTATTTTAGCTGTGTAACACTAGCAATATATAAACATAAGCTACAACAGTGTAAATAATGGATTAACACTGAGGCAAATTATTAAAGAAGATAACTACTATGAAATATGGAAATAATTTACAACATACGAATCAACAGCGTTACAGTGTCGTTAATGTTTTCTCAACGGATGGTCGTATTGGTAGACAAACCTATTTTGTTTATTCAATCATTCTACCTTTTGCACTACTTTTGGTACTAGGGAGTATTGCAGGCTTAATATCAAAGCTTGGAAGTGCTGCGAGTACATTATCTTATGCATTACTAGCTGTATCGGTAATAGCGGTACTAATGATGGTGGTACGCCTAACCATCCAACGTTGTCATGATTTTAATGCCAGTGGATGGCTTTCCGTGTTTGCGATGATACCTTTTGCGAATATCATATTTGCACTTATACCTGGAAACAACGGTTTAAATAGTTTCGGTGAAGCGCCAGAGCTTCCATCATTAGCTATAAAAATAGCAACAAAAGTGATTGCTGGTTTGTTCATTGCTGCGGCAGCTTACTTTACGCTTCACTTTTTAGGAAAAGTATAAGTAGAAAGTAAGGCACAAGAAGAGAGTTGATGTGTCTATCTCACGATGTTCTCGTGTCCATTTATTGTATGGAAAAGGCTAAGTAATAAATTTACTTGTAAACCTTAATCGTATTAACAAAAATATCTTTTTAATGTCTTCCACAATCAAATAAAACGTGGGTATCAATACCAGCGTTAACATAGTCGCAAATAAGATTCCAAAACCTAACGATACCGCCATAGGTATTAAAAACTGGGCCTGTGTACTTTTATCCATTAGTAAAGGTGTGAGCCCTGCAAATGTTGTTAGCGAGGTTAACAAAATAGGTCTAAACCTTGCCCCCCCTGCAATTCTTATCGCCTTTTCAACCGATGCGCCTTCTTTGATGCGTTTATTAGTGTAATCCACTAAGACTAACGAATCATTAACCACCACTCCAATCAATGCCAACACGCCCATAGCGCTACTTATACTCAAACTCATTCCCATAATGACATGGCCAGCAATCGCACCAATGACACTAAAAGGAATCACACTCATAACCATTAAAGGTTGTAAAAACGAGCCAAAAGGAATGGCTAATAATACATAAATAACGATAAGTGCGAATATAAATCCAAAAAGCAGACTGTTTCTAAATTTCTTCTGTTCTAACTGTTCACCTTCCATATCAACCTGCACTCTTGGGTGGTCTTTTAAAAGCACCTGTAGCCACTTTTTTAGATCAGCTACCACTTTGTTAGCGCTGGTTGTTTCTTTATTTAAGTCAGCGGTGATATTTATAATTCGTTCGCGATCCACATGTGTAATAGTCGATGATCCTTTACCCATCTTTATAGTAGCGACTTCGCTCAAAGGCACGTCCGCACCACTCGGCGTATGTATTCTTAGATTTTGTAAATCAGATAATGAATGACGCTCATTTTCAGGTGTACGTACCATAACGCGTACTTCAGATTGATTGCGTTGGATCCGTTGTGCTTCTGCGCCATAAATTGCATGGCGAACCTGTGTTCCTAATTGACTAAAGCTTAAACCAAGTTGCTCCGCTTCAGGGCGAATCCGCAATTGAACCTCATCTTTCCCACCTTCAAAGCTATTTTTAATATCATATAAACCATCATATTGTTCTAGTTTCTCCTTTACTTTTTGCGCCATGATATTAAGGTCTTCAAAACTCTCACCTTTGAGTTGGACATTAATAGGCGCTCCGCCACGTCCTAATTCTGCTCTAAACGCTAGCTCTTTAATCCCAGGAATAGAACCAATCATTTTCCTCCATTGGGAGACAATTTCACGCGAAGAAATGGTTGAGCTACGAGATTCTGGGGGAAGTAACTCAAAGGTCACGCTGCCCAAGTGCGACTGACCTGTGCTATTCGCTCTAGGACGACCACCCCCTGTGCCAACCGTCATGAGTATGTGCTGAATAAGCTTTCGTCCATCCACCTCTATGTACTGTTGTTGCATTTTTTCAGCCATAGAGGTGATTTTATTAATATTTTTTTCCGTTATTGTTACCGCTGTTCCTTCGGGCATCTCTAAACTAGCCGTTACGATTTCACTTTGTACACGAGGGAAAAAGGTGTATTTAAAACGCCCACTAACAACCATTGCAACAGAAATGATTAAAATGGAAATAAAAATCACAAGTGTTAAATAACGCCAGTTCAAAGCAGTATTAAGGAAGGGATTAAATATGTGCTCGATGAAATGCTCTAACCCTCTTGATATTTTCTGCTGCGCTCTCACTAATAAATTTGGTTTTGTATCATTACTGCGCAATCTCATGTGCAGAAGGTGAGACGGCAGTACGAACTTTGATTCTATCAATGAAAACAGTAATACAGGGATCACAACAAGTGGAATCTGGGCGAATATTTTTCCGCGCACCCCATCAATCATCAATAACGGAGAAAACGCGGCCACCGTTGTTAGCACACCAAATGTTACGGGAACTGCTATTTCTTTTGTTCCTTCTATAGCAGCGCGAGCCCCATCACCATGGCGCTGCAAATGCGTATAAATATTTTCCCCTGTGACAATGGCATCATCAACAACAATACCCAACACTAAAATAAAACCAAACATACTCACAAGGTTTAAGGTGACATCCAGGTACGGCATGACGGCCAAGGCACCCAAAAAGCTAATAGGAATCCCCATACTCACCCAAAATGCTAAATCAGGTCGCAAGAACAAAGCCAATAATATTAAAACTAAAATAATACCCTGAATAAAGCTAATGGTGAGCGTGTTTAATCGAGCTTTCACAATTTTAGAGCTATCTTGCCAATAGCTTAGTGATAAGCCTGCGGGTAATGTATGTTTGCGCTCCTCAATGTATTCCTTAACGGTGGTTGCCAGTAAAATGGCATTTTGATCCCCTACTCTTGAAACATTAATAAAAGCGGCATTTTTTTTATCAAAGCGGCTGTATAAGGTATCTTCTGTAAAGCCATCATTGATGGTTGCTATATCGCCAAGACGTATACGCCCGCCATTTTTTTTGCTAATAACATTAATATCTGCAAAGTCATTCTTGCGATAGGCTTGCCCTAGCGACCTGACTAAAATATCCCCCGATTTTGTTTTGATGCTACCGCCTGGAATATCACGCGAGGCATTACGAATCACTTCTGCAATATCATTTATGGTTAAACCATACTGGCGTAATGTAAATTCAGGGACAGTAATCGTAATCTCCCACGGTCGAACGCCACCCATCGCAACCTGTGTTACATACGGTAAATTACGAATTTCATCACGGATTTTTTCGGTGTTTTGACGTAGTACAAAATCATCCTTACGATCTTGTTCTATCACAACCGTAATCACATCACGCACACGAATAAGCTGCTCAACCACAGCTCTTTCAGCCCCTTCTGGAAAGGAACTAATACCATCGATACGTGATTTAATCTCATTAAGGAAAGACTGATTAAGTCGATTAGAATTAAGCGCAGAAAAAACTGTCGCTA
>CAYOHT010000217.1:0-3695 GCA_964403815.1 uncultured Cocleimonas sp. | reverse complement strand
CATCGACGAAGATCACAACCTTGTCGGTGTTATCCATATCCGCAGACAGCACCGCCGCCATAAACGCCGCAGGGTAATGTGCTTTTAGCCAAATGGTTTGATACGACACCAAAGCGTAAGCCGCAGAGTGAGATTTGTTAAAACCGTACTCGGCGAACAATTCCATCAAGTCGAATATTTCAGTCGCGTTATTGGCCTCAACATTATTTTTTGCCGAGCCTTCCATAAAGATAGAGCGCTGTTTCGCCATTTCTTCGGGCTTCTTTTTACCCATGGCGCGACGCAACATATCCGCCCCACCGAGCGAGTAACCCGCCAGCACCTGCGCGATTTGCATTACCTGCTCTTGATAAACGATTACACCGTAAGTGCCATTGAGAATTGGCTCTAAATCAGGGTGTTGGTAGATAACTTTTTGATCACCTTTTTTACGCGCCACAAAGTCATCAACCATGCCCGACTGTAATGGACCTGGGCGATACAGTGCCACTAAAGCGATAATATCTTCAAATACATCGGGGTGAAGGCGTTTGATTAGCTCCTTCATGCCATGGGATTCTAGTTGGAATACTGCCGTGGTTTTTGCCGCTTGCAGTAGCTTGAATGATTTTTCATCATCAAGCGGAATATCTTCAATGCGTATTGGTTTTTCACCTTTTGCTTCGCGCTGAACATTGATGGCTTTGACTGCCCAATCAATAATGGTTAGATTACGCAAGCCCAAGAAATCGAACTTGACTAAGCCGACCGCCTCCACATCATCCTTATCAAATTGTGAGACGATACTGCCTCCGCCCTCTTCACAATACAGCGGGGTGAAATCTACTAATGTACTAGGTGAGATTAAAACACCACCCGCATGTTTACCCACATTTCGGATTAAGCCTTCAAGCTTTAATGCTAAATCCATTAGCGTGGCAACATCTTCATCCACCTCATAAAGCTCTTTGAGGTCTGGCTCTTGATCCATCGCTTTGGTGAGCGTCATTTTCATTTCAAAAGGGATCAGTTTTGCGATTCGATCTACAAAACCATAGGGGTGATTTAGGATTCGTCCAACATCGCGCACCACCGCTTTTGCTGCCATCGAACCGTAGGTGATAATCTGCGAAACCTTGTCACGACCGTAAGTGCGCGCAACATAGTCGATCACTAAATCACGTTTATCCATACAGAAATCAATATCGAAATCAGGCATGGAAACACGTTCGGGATTTAGGAATCGCTCAAACAGTAAGTCGTATTTTAGTGGATCAAGGTCGGTGATCTTAAGCGCGTAAGCCACTACTGAACCCGCACCTGAACCACGACCTGGGCCAACAGGAATATCATTATCTTTTGACCATTGAATGAAGTCGGCAACGATTAAAAAGTAACCAGGAAAGCCCATGCCGTTGATTACATCTAGTTCAATTTGCAAACGCTCATCGTAGGGTTTTCTTATTTTTGCGAAATCATCTGCCGATGTATCAAACAATTCTTCTAGGCGTAACTCCATGCCTTTGCGAGATTCCTCACTGAAAAACTCTGCTTCTGTCATTCCGTCTGGGATAGGAAATGCTGGCAGGTAGTTTTTACCCAATGTGAGTTCAACCGTACAGCGTTTGGCTATTTCTAGTGTATTTTCAATCGCTTCTGGAATATCACTGAATAGCTCGATCATTTCATCGGCTGATCTTAAATACTGTTGTTCGCTATAATTTTTTGGGCGACGGTTATCATCCAGCGTAAAACCATCGTGGATACAAATACGTGCTTCGTGCGCTTCAAAATCTGGCGCTGTTAAAAAGCGAGTATCGTTAGTGGCGACCACGGGCGTACTTGTTTCGCCTGCTAGCTTTATTGCCGCATGAAAGTATTCATCTTCATTTTCTCTACCTGTGCGTTGTAGTTCAAGGTAGTAACGATCAGGGAATATTTTTTGCCATTCTTGCAAGCGCGCTTTGGCTTGTTCGTGATTACCTGCTAATAATGAATAACCTACATCACCATCTCGCGCACCTGAAAGGGCGATAAGCCCTTCGCTATGCTCAGCTATCCAACTACGTGTCACACGAGGTACACCGAGTTTTTGCCCCTCCATAAAGGCGAGCGAAATAAGTTTGGTAATATTGTGATAACCCACATTATTTTGACAGAGCAAAATCATATGGTAGAGCAGAGTTTCGTCTTCCTCATCTTCGAGTAAAACATCCACCCCGAAGATTGGTTTTAAACCTTGCGCTCGCGCTGCTCGGTAAAACTTCACCATAGCAAACAGGTTATTTTGATCGGTCATAGCGACCGCAGGCATCCCGCCTTCTTCTACCGCAGGCATAAGCTGCTTGATGCGAATAGTGCTATCGACTAGCGAATATTCTGTATGCAGGCGGAGGTGGACGAAACTCATCTAATAAAACACCATGTAAAAGTGGGGGGGTGTGCTTTGTATATTGTTCTTAAGGAAAAACTAATTAAGGCTTTGTAGTTGTTAACGGTTGTTAACGGTTGTTAACGATTTTTTACAGCTTCACCTGACATATCTTTCTCAAATGAAAAGCTACAAACCTCAATAACACTATCCAGCTGTGCCTGACTGCGTGGAAACTTACGGCAATTAGGGGGTCTAAACTTGTATATTGAACAAGTACTTTTACCTTCGGAATCTGTTTTTAAAAAAGTGCATCGCGTCGGTAATTCACAACAAGCACCACAGCCATTACAATGACCACTACGTCCAGCATCCACTGGAAGAATGGACGTGAACGTTCTTCTTAACTTTGAAATCATAAATTATTGGGCTACATTGTTTTATTTTCTAACGTAGCTACCTATTTTTTTCATCCGCATTAGTAACATATCATCAAAACCATCAACCGTGGATTCAACAACACTTTGACGCGCTAGCAAGCTATCTGACCACTTTACAAGATTTGGAAACTCTTTAAGTAAATCAATATCACAGTGGTTTTTATAAAATGCTAAGCGCACAAATAATGGAGCGGCAGAAATATCTACCATCGAAAAATCTACTCCATTAAACCAAGGCGTATTTTCCATTGCCTTGTCTAAACCTGCAAGGTTTTTATTCAGTTCTTCAATGACTGTATCGGCAGTTTTTTTATCCGTCGCCATCATTAAATTATACGTGCCCATATACATGGGCGAGGTGAATTCCATCCACGCTCTGTTTTGTGCTTTTTTGATAGGGTTTGATGGATGAAGTGCTGGTGTATAAACCTCGTCTAAGTATTCGCCAATCACTGCAGACTCAAAAAGAACCGTGTCTTCAACCTGAAGAATAGGTACTTTTCCTGTCGGTGACAGTGCTAAAAACCACTCGGGTGGATCATATACATCGATGTATTCAATATCGTATTCCACGCCTTTTTCTTTTAGTAAGATGACACTACGCTGTACATAAGGACAGAGCTTGAAACTTATTAATTTAGGTTTAGACATTTGAACATTCTCTCTTATTGGTTTTCAATCACTAGCCTAACAGGCTTAAAGCTTTTACGATGACAGCAAAGTGCGCCATATTTAATTAATGCTTCTCGATGCGCCTTGGTCGGATAACCTTTGTGACAAGCAAAGCCGTATTCAGGGTGTTGCTTATCCAATTCTATCATTTCTTTATCACGAGCGACTTTAGCAATAATAGAAGCCGCACTAATTGATGCTACTTTTGAGTCACCTTTGACAATGGTTTCCAT